>NZ_JAVJTO010000004.1:0-141835 GCF_040220235.1 Coleofasciculus sp. B1-GNL1-01 | reverse complement strand
TTTTAGTGGAAAAAACAGGCAGGGATTGGCAATTTTAGAATAATTTTGTTTGATAAATTGGAATTTTTATATTCTTCTTTAAAAAGCTCAACTTTTAAGCGGCAAATTGACTTATAGAATTAGTTTGTGAGAAATGCGGGTAAACGCACTACAAGGATTGCGCCCTGATTAACATTACAGTTTAAATGCCGAACAGCTTAATTTCATTTCTGCTTCCAGAGGTTCCATCGGAGGAGTCTCTACGGGAGCCTGTCAGGGACAAGAGAGTAGCTTTACAGAATCTTTAAACTTTTCCCCCGCAACTTTACCGAAACTTCATAGATCTCACCCTGGAATTGCAGTAATCTTTTTAGTGTAGTAGAGAGTTAAGGTTGACTCCGCCAAATGAACAGAGCGGGGTCTTTTTGTGGGAATCAATACCAGATGCCCCATGGCGCGTCTGGTACTAGGTCAACCGGATTCATTAATGTTACAAAACTTAAACATGAAATCCAGGTTCATTAAGGTCGGGGATAAGAAACACCCCCCTCGGTATTTACCCCCTAGATTTAGGGGAAACGCCAACTCAACTACCTAGATATAGCGAAATTAACCGATCAACGCCGCGATCGCACGGGTAGCATCCCCCCTTAATCCGAAACCCTAGGGCTGATTATCCCCCAGGTTGACTGAGAAATCGATCTCCCCATTTTTGGCACAAGGAATTAGCATATAAGGGTGATTAAACTGTACACTCCCTTAAAATCCCTAAGGGAAGGTCACTGGTTCAAGCTCATCTGCGGCGCCAGTTTTCAGCACCTCCCTGCCGTTCGTAACCTCACCTTGGCGTATACTCTAGCTGGGGCTGATTGTATTGATGTGGCAGCTGACCCTGCCGTAATGGCGGCGGCAAAAACAGGCATAGGGGTAGCTACACGTCTGGTGGAATCCAGTCAAGCCCAAGGTATAGGATACAGGCATCAACCCTGGTTAATGGTCAGTTTAAACGATGGGGAAGATCCTCATTTTCGCAAAGCTGAATTTAACCCCAATGCCTGTCCCCCAGACTGTCCCCGCCCTTGCCAGACGATTTGTCCGGCTCAAGCAATTGTCTTCGAGTCACCGCCAACTCATCCGGAAAATTCAGGAAAGTGGGAGTCGGCTCAACCCCTCAACTCGTCTCACTCGCCCCAGGGATTCTCCGGTGTTATTGATCAACGCTGTTATGGTTGTGGACGTTGTTTACCCGTTTGCCCCAGTCAACTGATCTATACTCGCTCCTATGTATCCGCCCCCACAACTCTAGCGGAACTGATTCTTTCAACGGGCGTTGATGCTTTGGAAATTCACACCCAAGTCGGGCATTTTACTGACTTTAAACGACTCTGGGGCGCGATCGCTCCCTGGATGCATACCCTGAAGTTGCTGGCTATCAGTTGTCCGGATGGTGAGGGCTTGATTGATTATCTCTGGGAACTTTACCATCTGATCACGCCCTTACCTTGTCCCCTCCTCTGGCAAACCGATGGCAAGCCAATGAGCGGTGATATTGGTACAGGAACCACACGAAAAGCCGTGAAGCTGGCACAAAAGGTGTTATCCGCTAACTTACCTGGATACGTGCAACTAGCGGGTGGAACCAATCACCATACCGTGAGTAAACTCAAAGCAGTAGGACTCCTCAACCCTAGAACCCCAGAAGACGCTACCGCTAACCCCATCCAGCCCTTTGTCGCGGGTGTGGCTTACGGAAGCTATGCCCGGGTATTACTGGCTCCAGTTTTAGACCAACTCGATCAATACCATGAAGCAAATCATGATATCAATTTCCAAGCATTTCCATTATCATCAAGGGCAAACCTGGAAAATGATCCGCATCGGCTGGCAAAAGCCGTGACTCTAGCCCATTCCCTAGTATCTCAACTGAAGTCCGTTTCTAAGCCTGTTCCAGACGAACTCAGGAGGTTGGTGGAAATAAATCCAACGATATGAAGCTCTGTAAATAGTCCTCACACCTTTACATCAGATACATCAGGCGAATGACATAAACAAATGACGAATGACAAGCCTATGGTGAATGCCAACGGGATGAACCCATCCCATCCCCAATCGTTATCCAATCAAGCCTTATCTAACACCACCAATTTAGCTGGGATGCAGATTACTGAGGATCTCCAAAAATTACTCGCTATTTTGCCAGAGGATATTCGCCAAATCCTGGAGCAACACCCCCATCGCGACAATTTAATTGAAGTGGTGATGGATTTGGGTCGATTTCCTGAGGTGCGTTTCCCCTCTGGTGCCGAATATCTGTCCGAAACCCCCGTCACCGCTGAACAATTAAACTATTGTGTTGAGCGGGTTGGGCATTTCAGTGGGGATAATCGAGCCGGACTGGAGAAAACCTTACACCGGATTAGCGCGATTCGCAATCGTCCCGGCGACATTATCGGGTTAACCTGTCGCGTCGGACGAGCGGTGTTTGGCACTATTGGTCTGATTCATGATCTCGTCGAACGGGGTCAATCAATTTTGATGTTGGGGCGTCCAGGTGTGGGCAAAACGACGGCGTTACGCGAAATTGCCCGGGTGCTGGCAGATGATCTGCAAAAACGGGTGGTGATTATTGATACCTCCAATGAAATTGCAGGCGATGGCGATATTCCCCATCCCGCCATTGGTCGAGCTCGGCGGATGCAAGTGTCGCGTCCAGAACTTCAACATCAGGTGATGATTGAAGCGGTGGAAAATCACATGCCCGAAGTGATTGTCATTGATGAAATTGGCACCGAACTCGAAGCCCTCGCCGCTCGCACGATCGCGGAACGGGGGGTGCAGTTGGTGGGAACAGCCCATGGAAACCAAATTGAGAATCTGATTAAAAATCCAACCCTCTCTGATTTAGTCGGCGGGATTCAAGCCGTAACTCTGGGGGATGATGAAGCCAGACGTCGGGGTTCTCAAAAAACGGTATTGGAACGCAAAGCACCGCCCACGTTTGAGATTGCGGTGGAAATGCTGGAGCGTCAGCGCTGGGTGGTGCATGAGAGTGTGGCGGATACCGTGGATGCGCTACTGCGGGGACGCCAACCGAATCCCCAAATGCGGACGGTGGATGAGCAGAATAAGGTAATTATTACCCGTGAATTCCCTGATGCACCCGCACCCCTGGAACGCCGTACCCAGTCCGGGTTAGTGGCAAAACCCAGTGGCTGGCGTTCGTCGGGACAGATGCAGCCACTATCGCGTTCATCATTATCGGCTTCGGCTCAAACCAGTTATTTTGATCAGCTTCTCCATGACTCTTGGCAACAACCCAACTCCGTTGGCGAGGTTGTAGACACGATTGGACCCAATGGTGAAGATCTGCCCCTCCATGTCTATCCGTATGGGGTGAGTCGCCATCAAATTGAGCAGGTGATTCGGGTGCTAAATTTACCCGTTGTCTTAACCAAGGACATGGATAGCGCTGATGCCATTTTAGGCTTGCGATCGCATGTTAAAAGTCACTCGAAACTGCGCTCAATTGCCCGCTCCCGGCAAATTCCTATCCACGCGGTTAAAGCCAGCACCGTTCCCCAAGTGAGTCGCGCCCTGCGGCGGATGTTGGATATGGATGATCCTGGAGTTCCCGATGCAGCAGATTTGCGCTTATTTACCCAAAGTGGCAGTGATGATGAGATTGAGGCGCTAGAAGAAGCCCGGTTAGCCGTCGAGCAAATCGTGATTCCTAATGGACAACCTGTCGAATTACTACCGCGATCGCCAAAAGTGCGAAAGATGCAGCACGAACTGGTGGAACACTATCGCCTCAAGTCCGATAGTTTTGGCGATGAACCCAATCGCCGCTTGCGAATCTATCCCGCTTGATGGCAAGGGGTAGGGGTGTGGCAAGAGGATAACGTGTAGAGTAGCTCACGAGACTCTTGCTTCACCCGTTCTTCCATTACTGCTTGCTGTAATTGGATGAACGCGGTAAAGTCTTCCCAGTCGTACTTGTTCGCTAAAAGCTGACGCAATTGGTCTTCAGCTTGCAGGGTCAGGTAGCCAGTCTTTTCCGCTTCTTGAACAATTTCGCGAATTAATCTCATTAGTGAATCTCCAGCGTTAATCGGTAGGTTAAAGTTGTGCCAGGTTCTATAACGAGTTGTCTTCAGCTATAGTCACCCCTAGCTATAAATCGCCAGTAGAGCGTTGCTCTTACTGGGTCTGACGGTATGGTGACAACTCGACATGCTATCAAATTTTTTCTTTACAAAAGAATACAAATTGAGGTCAACCCTTGGACAGAAATCCTCCTAACCTGAAGATATGTAAAAGCTACGTTCCCCTGATCAATGCAGCCAATGCCTTATTGTAGGGGATTCAAGCGTAATATAAAGATTATATTAACTTTTTTACCCTTGGCAAACGAGTTAAATAATCTTAGCTTATCTTAACACTTGTTTATAGATGGGGAGTCCGCCGCGTAAATTGAGCCTTCTGTTCCCTGAGATCAGGAGAAATCAGCCAATTTTCCAAAATCTCTTGACATATTCCCAGCTACAACTGCTAATATAAGCAAGGTACACACATTGGGGTGTAGCCAAGCGGTAAGGCAGCGGGTTTTGGTCCCGCCATTCCCAGGTTCGAATCCTGGCACCCCAGTCGCATCTACCCGAAAAAATAATTTGATTAATCGATTCGGCGGAATTCCCCACTCTCTTACAGGGTGGGGATTGATAGTTGGATTAATGTAGGGGCTGCTGAATAAGTCTTGTGGTGGGGGTAGGGAGCAGGGGAGCAGGGGAGCAGGGGAGCAGGGGAGATGGAAGACAACATTTCTATAACCCATTACCCTATTGCCTATTGCCTATTGCCTATTGCCTAGCGCGTAGCGCTATATTTGGATTTAGATTTTGACTTAGATTTAGATTTCGATGGTTCCAGCCAATCCTGAGTACCAACACTAATCACGGTTTGAATCTGCATCTTGATCCCTTCAGTTTGCGCGGCTGCTAATAGATGCTTCATCCCTACTGGTTCTGAGGCTTCAGCGGCGAGAAAGGCTGCGGCTAAAGCAATATTGTGGATACTACCTCCGGAAACAGCCAGCCGCGCTAACTTCTCAAAATTCAATCGTCGGGTGGGAGTAGACTTGGGAAAGACGCGCCGCCAAATCTGCTCTCGTTGCATTGCATCTGGGAAGGGAAATTCCAATACAAAACGCAATCGTCGCTCAAAGGCTGAGTCAATCGAGTCTCTTAAGTTGGTCGTGAGAATCGCCAACCCTTGATAGCTTTCTAAGCGTTGGAGTAGATAACTGACTTCTTGGTTAGCATAGCGATCGCGGGCGTCTTTGACTTGACCGCGTTTGGCAAATAAAGAGTCGGCTTCGTCGAATAATAAGACTACACCGCCGACTTCAGCCGCGTCAAAGATTTGAGCTAGGTTTTTCTCCGTTTCTCCGATATATTTACTGACAACTGCACTCAAATCAATGCGGTACAAATCGAGGTGCAGTTCTTTGGCAATAATTTCAGCAGCAGTGGTTTTACCTGTACCACTTTGACCATAGAATAACGCCGTCAGTCCCAATCCTCTACTCTGTTTTCCCCCCATTCCCCAATCCTGGTAGACTTTGGCGCGTTGGCGGGTGTGGGCGACAATTTCCTTCAGGGTTTTGAGTTGGGATTCTGGCAGAATCAGGTCATCCCACGTCATTGGCGTTTCAATGCGTTGGGCGAGTGCATCTAGGCGAGGACGGGCTTGGTGGCGGCTGGTATTCCACAGGGTTGTTCCTAAATTGGTGTGATCATTGCGATTAACCTGATGGATGGCTTGGGTACAGACGGAATGAATCGCACTTTGGCTGAGATTGAATTGGGCGATTAAGCGATTAACCTCGCCATTGAGTTCGTTTCCGTTGTCTGCTAGATAGGTGAAAAATAGGGAACGTTGTTCTTGGGGAGTGAGTTTGGGTATATCGTAGGTGGTTAGGGAGCGTTCTGTCGCGGGGAGTCGCTGTTGGCTACTCAGGATTAGGGGGGTACTGATTTCAGCAATAAATTGAGAAATCAGTGATACTCCTGGTGCATCTCCCATGTTCAGAGAGTCACATTCGAGGAACAATACACAATTGGTTAAGATAGCTTCCCGTTCCCAGCGTCGCCGCAATTGATGCAGTTGGGTGGATTCTGAGGGGAGTACCGTTGCTGACATACGACGGATAGAACAGCCAAATAACGTTGTGGCTTCAGCAGCAATGCGGCGTTTTGTGGTCAAATCTGAGCCAGACAATTCGATAATTGGCAGGTTTGAGGTGGGGGTAGATTCAGACCAAGCCGAAGCAATGATCTGGGCGATTTGCTGATGGGATGGGGGAAGGGCTAATTCTCCGGTTAAGCCGAGATCTAGGAGGTTAACTCGCTCATCAAGTTGAGCATCGATGCTGGGTTCGCCTAAAAGATAGCAGAGGATACGGGGGTCAATTCGTAGGGGCGATTGAGTTAAGATTACACCTGGAGCGATTTCAATCAGTTGCCAATATTGTAAGGGGGATTGTCGTCCTAGGACGCTTAAACTGATGTTGGGTAAGACAGATAAGGCTAAACTCAGAGTCGGGTAATTATTCTGGGAGTCACCACTGGCTTGGCGACAGAGTGACGGGAAATCGGGGTCGAGTTCCATACCTACACATAGGAGGAGGATATCGCGATCGCAAGCCGATAAGCCAAATTGGGTGCAGAGGATATCCAAGGCAAAGGGAATCGCCGAGTTGGGCGTTTCCGGTGGGGGAAAATCCGGGTTTGGGTCAGTTGTCTGATTCTGTTTGTGGGAAATATAGCATTCAAGATGACGATAAACTCGGTTAACCGAGGTCATCAAATATTGATAATTGGCTTTGTACCAATTTATTGCTGTAGAATTCATAGAATGGGTAGAACCCCTGACGTGGAAGTCGAATTTGTCCGATATGATTTTTATATACAGCATATAGTTTTGCCCAATTAATTGCAAGTTATATAGTCATCAGCTTATGCAGGAAGCTCAACAGAAGAAACCTTCGTTTATTCCACCCACTCCTGCGCCCAAAAACAGTGATCAAGGGTTTGCGCCACCGCGATTTCCCGTACAGTCACACGCCAAACCACTGTCAAAGGCAACTCGCGCTTATTCGAGTGATCAGAGAGATTTAATTCAGTCAAAGCTGCTTCAGGGGATGGATGAGGCGATTCAAAAGCAGGCGCAAACTGAAGCCATCCAGTCGAAATGTGCCCACTGTGAAGCCGAGGATGGGGTGCAACTTAAAGACGATGGGGAGTCGGTACAACAGAAGTCACCCCAAGACATTGCCGCTGATGGATTCACAGAAACGCCCAGACAACTACCGCATCTGGATAAGATCCAAAAGTCCTTTGGTCAAGACTTGTCCCATGTTCAAGCGTATACGGGTAAAGAGGCGGCGGCGGCATCTCAGAAGTTGGGGGCAGCGGCTTATACCTCTGGAAATCGGATTGCTTTTGCCAAGAGTCCGAGTGTCGGATTGGCAGCCCATGAAGCCGCCCATACGGTGCAGCAACAATCAGGGAAGGTGCAACTCAAGGATGGTTTGGGGCAGGTAGGGGATAAATATGAACAGCACGCCGATGCGGTAGCGGATGCTGTGGTAGCTGGGAAATCGGCTGAACCTTTATTAGGAGAGTATACAGGAGTAGCACCACCTCTACAAGAGGACTATCCCAATTTTGTACAGGGTGAGGACTCACAGAGTAAATTAAAGTTACCAATGTTCCCTCAAACCAAGACTATTCAGCACCAACTGATGAAGGGGGAAGTAGGAAATATTCAAGCTCAAGCTGATCGCCCTGCTACAAGTTTTCAAATCGGGCAAACACTAGGAGTTAATACTCGTGGTTATCAAGGTTGGGCAGGAGGAACAAGCGGATGGGTGACAGCCCTAGACGAGAGTGGTCAACGAATTAGTTTACCTGATTATTTGAAAGTTAAATATGAGGGATTTAGGCAGGGGCGAGATTACTTTGAGTCCTTGGAAGGACATGAAACAGAAGTATACGGAAAAAAACTCAGTCTCGCACCCGGCTATCTTGACGATACTATGACTTGGGGTGGGTCGGCAGATCTCACCTATAACGACCAAACGGAACAACTCACCTATGGAAGTAAACGTGCACGTGCAATCATAAATGTCGCTTGGGGTGTTGACAAGATACACTGTGGTGTGACTTATGCCCTGCGACTTCCTGATTTTCCTCATCCTGGGGGTAATCAATATGGAGACTATGCTACAGTCTGGTTTAGAGTTTACGAGGGACCCCAAGGAGATGAATACTTACACCGTGGACGTGGTTCAGCGGGGTGCATAACAGTTACTGATAATGTTTGGTCGGATATCTATAAATATCTGATTAACAAACGCCGAGGTGTCCATTTTGTAGGAACAATTGCACGGATAAACTGTCGTGGAAACTAACAATCTGCGCTGAGGTCAATTGATACAATGAGACGGCTAGCCTCTCTAGTAGATTGAGAACAATGACTTATCTGAATGTGAGGAATTATACAGGGCATCGGATGGCGACTTATTCTAACTAAGTTGAGCTAAAATTATTTGGTATAATTAGTAAAAATCTATGTTAAAATCTAGTTTTGAAGACCAGTATGTTGCCTAACTTCAACAAAAAGGTTGTTCAAATAATTTTGATGTTTTTAGGACTGGCTCTTTCCGCTTCAATTTCCTGTAGTCCGCAAGAGCAGAGGTTAATCTTAAACAATTCATTGGAGTCAGTTGACTCACCCAATCCCTCACGGGTAGAAAGTCAAGAAACAAATCAATTACTTCCGATTATTCAGCGTGATAAATATGGTTATATAAACTCAACGGGGCAGATTATGGTTAAACCCCAGTTTGATGAAGCTGGTTTTTTTTCTGAAGGACTAGCATGGGTCAGAATTGGGGGTAAGAATGGCTTCATTGACAAAACTGGGCAGATTATTATTGAACCGCAGTTTGATCGTGCTTCTTCCTTTTCCGAAGGACTAGCTGCTGTAGGTATTGGTGGTAAAATAGGTTATATTAACAAGACTGGCAAACTGGTTATCCCACCACAATTTGATACAACGTATCGGTTTTCCGAAGGGCTAGCTAGTGTCGCGATTAATGGTAAGTGGGGCTATATCGATAAGACGGGCAAGATAATTATCCAACCGCAGTTTCATGAAGCTAGAGACTTTTCCGAAGGACTGGCATTAGTTAGGCTTGGCAAACAATCAGGTTATATCAACAAAACGGGGCAGTTTGTTATTGAGTCACCTTTGAGTTTAGATAGAAGTTTCTCCGAAGGTTTGGCAGTGGTGAGATCGGGTGTCGAGTGGGGCTATATCGACAAGACTGGACAAATCGCTATTGATTTACAGTTTAGACAGGCTTTTGATTTCTCTGAAGGGTTAGCTGTCGTAGTCACAGGTCCACCTGTTCGGGAAGGACCACTAGAAATGGCCGATCTGACTTGGGGCTATGTTGATAAAACAGGTCAGATGGTGATTAAAACGGAGTTTGATGAAGTCAAAGACTTTTCTGAAGGGCTAGCTGCTGTAGCCGTGGGTGAAAAGTGGGGCTATATTAATAAAAGTGGGCAGATCATAATCGAGCCTCAATTTAATTTTGCCAGTGAATTTTCCCAAGGATTGGCATGGGTGACAATTGACAGCAAGCCAGGTTATATCGATAACACAGGAAGGTACATTTGGACTCCCACGAACTGATTTATCGAGTTGACACAGTATAGCCAGTAAAGGAGTAATGGTTGAAGGGGTGACAAGCAGCTCAAGCGCTTGACAGACAGAGCATTTCACCTTTTCAGGGTTTGGCGACAGAGTAAGGGAAAATCCGGGTCGAGTTCCATACCCACGCATAGGAGAAGGATATCGCGATCGCAAGCCGATAAGCCGAATTGGGTGCAGAGGATATCCAAGGCAAAGGGAATCGCCGAGTTAGGCGTTTCCGGTGGGGGAAAATCCGGGTTTGGGTCAGTTGTCTGATTCTGTTTGTGGGAAATATAGCATTTAATATGACGATAAACTCGGTTAACCGATGTCATCAAATATTGATAATTGGCTTTGTACCAATTTATTGCTGTAGAAGTCATAGAATGGGTAGAACCCCTGACGTGGAAGTCGAATTTGTCCGATATAATTTTTATATACAGCATATAGTTTTGCTCAATTAATTGCAAGTTATATAGTCATCAGCTTATGCAAGAAGCTCAACAGAAGAAACCTTCGTTTATTCCACCCACTCCTGCGCCCAAAGATAGTGCTACAGGGTTTGCACCACCGCGATTTCCTGTACAGTCGCAAGCCAAACAACCGTCGGCTTCTGGAAAGGTGACTCGCGCTTATTCGAGTTATGACCGAGATTTAATTCAGGCAAAGCTGCTTGAGGGAATGGATGAGGCGATGCCAAGACAGGCACAAATGCAAGCCATCCAGCCCAAAGATGCCCACGGTGAAGCCGAGGATGGGGTGCAACTTAAAGACAATGGGGAGGCGGTGCAACACAAGTCACCCCAAGACATTGCCGGGGATGGATTTAGGGGAACACCGAGACAATTACCACATCTGGATAAAATCCAACAGTCCTTTGGTCAAGACTTATCCCATGTTCAAGCCTATATGGGCAAAGAGGCGGCGGCGGCATCTCAGCAGTTGGGGGCGGCGGCTTATACCTCTGGAAATCGGATTGCCTTTGCTAAGACTCCGAGTGTCGGATTGGCAGCCCATGAAGCAGCGCATGTCATGCAGCAACAATCTGGGAAAGTGCAACTGAAGGATGGTTTGGGACAGGTGGGGGATAAATATGAACAGCACGCCGATGCGGTAGCGGATGCCGTGGTAGCGGGGAAATCGGCTGAACCTTTATTAGGAGAGTATATAGGAGACACTGCGATCGCGCCGTCGATGCCTTCGGTAATGGCACAAGCCGAAAATGCACCGCGACAACCGAGTGCGATCGGGCAAGATGTTTGGGCATCCGCAGAGGTCAAATTGATTGATGAGAGAAATTTTGGCAGTGCTTTGGCGGGAAGAGGCGGAAATTTAGGCAGTGAGGGAACCTATTACATTAATCCTAGAATCTCTGCTACATTGGGCGCAACCCAAGGCAAATTCCAAGGAACACCACGATTATTTCTCGGTGATAAAACCGTTGGTAGCCACGTTCGGTTAATGGTTTCCAGCGCCAAAACAGAACCAAAAGATTTCGGGGGAGGACATGAAGGATACAAGTTTAGTGCCACCTACATCTTAAAGAATGCTAAAACCTGGGAAACACCTAACATGAATTTCAACTTTGGCGTTCATAATCGTCGGCAACTCGAGGGAAGTCTCGGTGCTTCTGGAAGGTTGCCAATTAAAAAACTGCTTCCTGTAGAAGCAAATGCCAATATTGGCACCAATTTCAGCAGTGAACAGGATTTTAAGGCAAATATTGAAGAGTTTTCTTTAGGCGGAACCAACAGCTACTATGCCCACACTCATGAGATTTCTCTCTATATAAGTTCTGCGGGGAATGCAGGTGGTAATCCCATTGAATCCGGAGGTGATGGCAATCATACTCCAGATGGCGTTTATGTCTCTCAAAAAGTTAAGAGTAAAGACGTCGATCCTGATGATGGTAGTCATAGCTATGTTACTAAACATGAAAATGAGCGAGTGAATATGCCTTTGCAACAATGAGAAAATAAGCCGAAAATGAAACCTCGAACAAGAATAGACCTTGTAATAATAGTAGCTGCCATAACAATGGCAAGTTGTTCAGGAGACAGCATCCCCTTTCTCGGACAATCGCGCCCCCAGCCAATCCCTCCGCCGGAACCGATTAATTGTCCAGAAATACCAACGGTTGAAGAAATACCAAATACTCCTGTTTCTGGTCAAGTTTATGGGCGCAAGTTTTCCTTAGACAAGTCAGATATTTCTCTTCTTTATTTACGGATACAACAGGGTAATCTTGATCCGCAGGCAATCACAGTGCGATTTAGTTTTGACATCCCAGTTGGATCTTCATATTTTGACCCAGTTGAATCTTCATCTCCTGTAGAACCGATAGAATACTACACCTCCAAGGCGGAAGGAACAACTTATGCTTACGGAGGAAGATATGGCACAGAACGTGAAAGTATCTGGGATTACCGTGTTGCCGCGACGGAGTATGTAAAGAATCTGCAAGATAATTCAGATGGCGATCATTATATATTGTGGTCTTACAGTACTTCGCTTGACTATCCAGATTACCGGGTATTTTTGCAGATTGGTCAGCGACAGGGAGATTACCTTCCGGGCAAACTCTATTTGTGCATACCGGAAGCTGCAACTGAGATTCAAGGAACGTTTAACGCTAAACTATCACCCCCTAACGGAACTTTTGTCGATGACTAATACCAAGTTGCAGTCTAACGTAGAATTTGGTGAACCACAGAGTCACTACAGAACACAGAGAATAAGAGAATAAGAGAATAAGAGAGTTATACGTGTGAAGGCAACTTAGTATGAATTTAATTTCAAATTCCTAATTAATCATTTTAGACGTAAGCCGAAAATGAAGTCTCAAACCAGAATAAATGTTGTAGTCATGTTAGCGACTATAACAATGGCGAGTTGTTCAGGAGACAGCATTCCCTTTCTCGGACAATCTCGCCCCCAGCTAATCCCTCCACCGGAACCGATTAATTGTCCAGAAATACCAACAGTAGAGGAAATACCAAATACTCCTGTCTCTGGTCAAGTTTATGGGCGCAGGTTTTCCTTAGACAAGTCAGACATCTCATTTCCAAAACTACGGATACAGCATGGAAATCTTGATCCGCAGGCAATCACAGTGTTATTTATCTTTGACATACTCATTGGTGCTTCATCTCCTGTAGAACCGATAGAGTATTACACGTCCAAGGCGGAAGGAACAACCTATGCTTACGGAGGAAGATACGGCACAGAACGCGAAAGTATCTGGGATTATCGTGTTGATGCGACGGAGTATGTGAAAAATCTGCAAGAGGATTCAGATGTCGATTATTATACGTTGTGGGATTACAGTACACTTGACGACCTAGATTACCGAGTATTTTTGCAGATTGGTCAACGACAGGGGGATTACCTTCCGGGAAAACTCTATCTGTGCGTACCGAAAATGGCAACTGAGATTCAGGGTACTTTTAACGCTAAACTCTCACTGGGGGACGGAACTTTTGTCGGTGACTGAACAGGGAGCATCCTGTTTTGGATAAAGTATTACCTCAAGTAACGCAATTGCAAGGGTTGCAGCCCAATTCAAAGAGTCAACGTGCCAAATTGGGATGCTCCCTTACCGTTCCCTGTTCCCTGTTCCCTGTTCCCTGTTCCCTCTTGGACTAACTGATGTCCTTTCCGTACCTCGTAGCGCTAATCACGGTTTGAATCTGCATCTTGATCCCTTCAGTTTACGCGGCTGCCAATAAATGAAACAACCCTGCTATGATTTAGTTACTCGCCTGACTGAACTTGCTCCTAAAGCACTAAAGGCTAGAAGACCCAAAGCAGAAGAGGATTCTGGGACAGGAACAGGTTCAGTAGCCTCAACCACTTTCCACTTAAAAATACCACTTCTCTGCGTAATGCCACTCAACAACGATGTACTGGCGACATTTGCACCGCGATCACGCAAACGAACAGTGTAAGTGACACCTGACTGAACTGTTCGCGTTATTGTTCCTGATATGGGATAGTCTGGACGAGCATCAGGATTCTCATCAGGATCGTATCCAACATTTTCATTAGGTTCAAATCCAGACCATTCAAGAATCCAACCATTTAGACCAAATGTTCCTATTAAAGATGTACCGAAACCCGTAATTTCAAAGTCAAGAACAAATATTCCATCCTCATGAGCAGTAAAACTGTAAAGCCAGTTTGCGCTTGCCGAAGTTGTGCCAGGAACACGCCCATCAATATTCCAGCCTATATTAAAAAGATTTACCAAACCTTCAGAGCTATTAGTCCACTCAGATGTTCCCTCGGCTGTAGTTAGTATGCTATGACCGTTAGAAGTAGCTAAGGCACTGACTGACCCATTTAATAAATTAATTGTGCCAAACTGATTATCTAAATCTACGTCCTCGACAAACACTTCACCAGCACCAAGTCCAGCACTAGATTTTACCCTAAAATCCAGCGAAGAATATTGAGGTGTAAGGGAAAAAGCACTTGCTGTTTTAGTGATCCCAAAACTGACAAAAAGCATTCCAGCTAAGGTAACTACTGTTTTGCGATAGATGCTAATCATTTTTTAACTCATTTTAAATTTGCTATCTTAATAATACTTTTCTCTTTAGATGAGGTCGATTCCATAAAAGCCATCTTCATCAACTCTTTAATTACTTTATGTATAAAAAAAATATATATTTACAGACAATTATTAACCAACACCCTAATCTGTTTTATACAGCCAGAGTGCTGGAGTTGCTTTACTTCAAGGAAATTCGCAAAATTAGTCAAAAAAAACTTAAAACTAAAATTTACTTTTCTTAAACAAATAGAATTTCTGAAACAACGCAAACACATTTTAATTATAAGATAAAGTTATGATAAAGCATCCTACTGACCTAGCAGTTAATCTTCACACAATCTTTAAAAAAAAGCTCTTGACAATAAAGCCAGCGTGATTTTTCCAGCGATAATAAGCTCTGCTTATCACTCCAAGTACGGGAGAGCCGGTTTTTAAGGCGAGAATTCCTTGATTGAACGAATGACAAAGGACAAATGACAAATGACGAATGACAATTTACCATTGACCCGCCAACGCCGCCCGACACCGTTCGCAAATCGTGGAATGATCGATGATTTTACCCACAAACGGGGAATAATTCCAGCAACGATCGCACTTTTCCCCTTCAGCTTTGACAATCCCCACCCAAACCTGTTCCGACTGACTGCGATAGTCCGCATTTTCAATCGCATCCGGGGAGTCTAATACCTCAACTTGGGAGGCTAAAAATAGATAGCGCAACTCATCCACCCCGTTACTAAGAACCGTAAACCGTTCCCCTAGAATTCTGGGTTGGGGTTGTACTGGCGGTGGGGGTGCGGCTTCAGGTTCAGTCGTCGCGGGTTCCGGTTGGGGAGAACTTTCACCCAATACCTCAGTTTTTAGCGATCGCGCTTTTTCTGCTAATTCTTGGCGATTGGGGGCGCGGAGTAAATAGCGATTGACAAACCATGCACTGTAGCCAACCCCCACTAATTGCAGCATATCAGCCAATAAGGGGAGATGTGCGATCGAAGCTAATACGGTTGCGGTTACTTTTAAGGTAATCGGTACGGCGACAATCACTCCCACTGTTAACCATACGCGCTGATTTTCGCTGAACACCTGGCGTAGTGTCGTCAAGACAGTAGACAGAATTTGATTAACATTCCACTCTTGTTCCCCTGTGTCTGAGGACAACGTTTCTGAAGCTAATACTGCTTCCGGTTCCGGTTCCCTCACCATCAGTTCCGGTTTCGGGGTTTGCAACCACAGGCGGGGAATCCCACTGGGGTTTAATTTCCGCAACTGTTGGCGTAATTGCGTATCGGGGACATGAAGCAAGACTTTCGCTTCTAGAGAAGAACCTATCATTTTCTCTGCCCTGGCTTGTTCTAACACCTTATTCACCTCGGTGCGAATCGCCCGTAACCTTGTCCATTTCTCCACCAATTCCGGCTTTTTCCAGGTTTCGTCTAACTGCACCCATCCCGACTCAAACACCGACTTATAGGGTGTGGGATAAGGCAGATATTGCCAAATATCTTCTGCGGTATGGCATAATACAGGCGCAATGGATCGGGCTAAATTTTCCAGTGCGATCGCTAATACCGTCTGACAACTGCGGCGTCGTACTGAATCGGGATGACTGATATACAGACGATCTTTCGCCACATCCAAATAAAAGTTGGACAAATCCACCACACAGAAATTCTGCACCGTTTGGAAGAAACGGAAAAACTGATAACTGTCAAACGCCTCCGTTACCTCACCAAACACCTCCGTTATCCGGTGCAGCATATAGCGGTCTAATTCCGGTAACTGTTCATACGCCACGGCATTTTTGGCGGGGTCAAAATCATGCAGATTTCCCAATAAAAATCGCGCTGTATTGCGAATCTTGCGATAAATATCGGAAAGCTGTTTCAGTATTCCTTGACCAATGGGAACATCCACCGAATAGTCCACCGACGACACCCACAGCCGCAGCATATCTGCACCATACGGCGGTTCCTGTTTATGATTCTTCCCGCCTTCAATAATTGTCGCGGGGTCTACCACATTCCCCACAGATTTACTCATTTTACGTCCTTGTTCATCCAGAACAAAGCCGTGGGTTAATACTGATTTATAGGGCGCACAACCATTTGTCGCCACACTGGTGAGGATACTGGATTGGAACCACCCCCGATGTTGGTCTGACCCTTCCAGGTACATATCGACAGGGTAGGATAATTCCTCACGTTCTTGCACAACTCCCGCCCAAGAGGAACCGGAGTCAAACCAGACATCCATCGTATCGGTGCCTTTGCGATACGTGCGACCATTATTGCGGTAGGATTCGGGTAATAATTCAGTTACGGGCAATTCCCACCACGCATCTGACCCTTTTTCGGCAATAATCTTTTGGACGTGGGCGATGGTTTCTTCTGTCAACAGAGGTTCATTCGTCTCCTCATCATAAAACACCGGAATCGGCACCCCCCAACTCCGTTGGCGGGAGATACACCAATCCGAACGTTCCGACACCATGGCGGTAATCCGGTTTTCTCCTTGGGAAGGAATCCAATTAACTGACTTAATCGCCTTCATCACTTCTTCCCGGAAGCCATCCACCGACGCAAACCACTGTTCCGTCGCCCGGAAGATAGTTGGTTCTTTCGTTCGCCAATCGTAGGGATATTTATGGACGTAGTTTTCTTCTTTCAGGAACGAACCCGCCTCTTTCAGGGCGTCAATCACCGCTGGATTGGCATTCCGCAGCACATTTAACCCCGCAAAGGGTCCAGCTTCGGTGGTAAAATCTCCATTTCCATCTACGGGAGAGATAATCGGTAAATTGTAGCGCTGACCGACGATATAATCTTCTTGACCATGACCGGGTGCAGTATGAACTAATCCGGTTCCCGATTCTGTGGTAATGTAATCGCCACCAATTACAATTGGACTTTCCCGGTCAAACAGGGGATGGCGATAGGTACACTGGTCTAATTCTTCTCCTTTCAGGGTAGTTTTGACGGTTAGGTCTTTATCCAAGGTTTGAGAAAGGCGTTCCACTAATTCCGCCGCCACGATTAAGTATTTAAACCCTTCGGCTTCCGTGTCTGAGTCGGTGGAGTCTGATTCTGGGGAGTCCTCGTCTGGCGTTGGCGCAAATCCTTTTGCCTTTGTCTTACTGGGTTTCGAGGATTTCTCCGCCTCCTGACTGGCTGATTTCTCCGACACTTCTACAACTGCGTAGGTGAGTTCGGGATTCACCGCTACGGCTAAGTTACCGGGAATTGTCCAAGGGGTAGTTGTCCAAATTGCTACGCCCAAATCTACTAAATAGGGTTTTAGCTTCGCTTCCACAGAATCCGTGGCTTTGGTCAGGGGAAACGCGGCATAAAGACTGCGAGACGTATGTCCTTCCGGATATTCTAACTCGGCTTCTGCCAAAGCGGTTTGGGAACTGGGACTCCAATGAACGGGCTTCATTCCCCGATAGATATAGCCTTTTAGTACCATCTGACCGAATACGCCAATTTGGGCGGCTTCGTATTCGGGGGTTAAGGTTAGGTAAGGATGATCCCAGTCTCCCCATACACCATACCGTTGAAACCCTTGGCGCTGCTGATCAACCGTTTTCAGGGCAAATTTTCGGGCTTTGCGCCGCAGCTTTATCGGGGTTAGGGCTTGGCGTTCTTCGGCGTCCATGGCTTGCAGGACTTTCAGTTCAATGGGTAAGCCATGGCAATCCCAGCCAGGAATGTAGCGAACTTTATACCCTTGCAGCAGCTTGTATTTATTGATGATATCTTTAAGAATTTTATTTAGGGCGTGTCCCATATGCAGCGCCCCATTCGCGTAGGGGGGACCATCATGCAGGATGAAACTATCACCGGGATTCGTCTGTGACAGTCGCTGATAAATTTGTTGGTCTTGCCAAAATTGTTGGAGTTCCGGTTCCCGTTTGACCGCGTTTGCCCGCATACTAAATTCAGTTTGGGGCAGATTTACGGTGTCTTTGTAGGATTTAGCTTCTGTCACAGTTCGACCTATGGGTTAATGGTTGTACGTTTGGGGGAGTCGGGATGGTTCCCGATTACTCCTTTTTACATAAGCAGCTTTATCTATCCCTACATTATGGGTGAGAATTTGCCATCCTTTCAACTTTACTGGGGAGGATTTTCTGAATCTTGAGATTGTCGGGTGTTGACGTCACCCTCTCCTATCGGTTCAGCGGGAGGCGATAGTTGCGATTCTGGGGTAATATCTGCGACTGGGATGTCTGGAGACTCTGAGGTTTCCGGTTCCGGGGATGGGTTCGCGGCGTCTACCTGTTCGGGTTCAGGCGGATTCGGGCGCATCAGGGGTTCTGAATCAGCGGGTTGAGTCGTCTCAGTTGCGGATTCTTCGGGGGTTTCTGAGGGTTGGATGTCTGGGTTCTGAGTGAGTTCCGGTTCCGTTGTGGGTGTTTCTGCTGCTGGGGTAACGTCAACAATTTGGGTTTCCGCTGGGGTTTCGTCGGCTAGGGTTTCCTCGGCTGCGGCTGTTTCTTCTATATCCTGAGTCGGAGTTGGGGAAGTGTCGAGTGGGGTGTCTGGCGGACTAGATTCAGGGATTTCTGGTGTGGGTGAGGTGGAAATATCCTCTGATACTGTCTGCGGTTCCTTTGTTTTAGCGGGTTTTGCCTTCCCTTTGCCTAAGAACTTATTGAAAAATCCCCTAATTCCTTGACGTTGTTTGGTTTGTTTCTGGACGGGTTTGGTGGGTGTTTCGGCTACAGGTGTCTCAGTTAATGTCTGTTCCTCTAGGGGTGTCTCGGCTACAGATGTCTCGGTTAACGTCCATTCTTCTAGGGGTGTCCGGGTTGGAGACTCGTCTGGGGCAAATTCCCCTATCTGTTCGGGCGGGGTTGTTTCCTCAGTGGGTTCCTCAACCTTTTCAGTTGACGTTGTTTCCACCGTTTCCCTGACTTGAGTCGGTTCGGTGATATCCGCGATTACGGGTTCCTCTGGGGTTTCCTCTGGGATTTCCTCTGGGATTTCCTCGCTTACCTCTGTAAAAGAGGCGACGGGAACATCGGGTTCTTCCGATGGCGGTTGCACTTCCTCTGTTATCTCTGTAACTGTCCCAGAGGAGGGTTCGCCAATTTCCGTTTTGGCTGGGGCGATTTCCGTCTCTGGCGCGGCGGGTTCTGTCACAGGTTCCGGTTCAGTCACGACGGGGGTTGGCGCAACGGGTTTTCTACGGAACACCCGGGCGACGGGTTGAACAACTAGACTTTTTGCCAGTTGGAACATCCCAGAACTAGCTATTTTTTCCTGAACTTGGGGCGAAATTTCGGTTTGGGCTTCAGGTAACGCCAACTGTCGCCGCAGCATCAGAGTTTGCCAGCCTAACCACCCCAGTAGAGATACACTAGCGAGTTGACTCAGGAGTACCGCCCCCGTAATCCGTCCGGCGCACACCCACAAGACGAGGGCGTAGAAAAATCCGACACCACTCCAGAGGAAGTCGCTTTTGCGGTGGACTTCGGGAAAAAAGAATGCTGCCATGTAATAGGCAAAGCTACCAAGACCGATAACCAACGCGAGGACGTATGGCAACATTAGGCGGATACTCCTTGAATCTGACGTTCATCATTTTAGATGGTATAGGGTGAAGGGTTCCCCTAACCCTATCCTTCTTATTTTCAGCAGGTCGAGTGCGATCGCGCCAAGTTAATTGTAACGAGATGTTACAAGCTCTTAGTTCAATCGTCCTGTTTTTAAGCCAAAGTCATTACCCAGCAAAGGTCACACGGTTTTTTTTGATCGTGCGATCGCGTGGAACAAGTGTTGGAAACTATTTTAATGTCGCCATCCCAGGGAAGTTCTACCCGTCAGCAAAATTATCAACAGTCAGACCAGAGTTCTGCCCCATTTTATGAATTTTGGACGTTGAACCAAAACACTGATTTCGCAGATTTTTAGTTCGTAGTTGCGCTTTAGCGCCATCAACGCTCGCATCACAGACTCAAAACCCCATATACAAATGGCAACGATGAGTAGTGGAGACTCATAGACGAATGCGCCATTACACGTCTCCCCCTGCTTCCCTTCACCACAACCCTTATTCAGCCACCCCTAATTCCCCTGCACAAAACTTATTGAGATCACTGACATCGGGATGGGTGCGGAGATAGTCCTGCAACAAGTGGCAACCGCGAACCAGCAAGTCATCTAACGTCTCCACCCGCCATAAGCGCACGGTTCCATCTCCTGAAGCGCTAGCAATTTGCTTTCCATCGGGGCTAAAGCTGACACTCAAAACCCAATCTTCATGACCGCGCAGGACGGCTAATTCGGCTCCCTTTTTATCCCACAACCGCACGGTTTTGTCCCACGAAGCGCTAGCAATTTGCTCTCCATCAGGGCTAAAAGTGACACTCCTAACCAAAGATTCATGACCGCGAAGGACAGCTAATTCTTTGCCCTTTTTATCCCACAACCGCACGGTTTTGTCACAAGAAGCGCTAGCAATATGCGCTCCATCGGGGCTAAAAGTGACACTCCTAACCCAATTTTCATGACCGCGCAGGACGGCTAATTCGGATCCCTTTTTATCCCACAACCGCACCGTTCCGTCAGATGAAGCGCTAGCAATTTGCGCTCCATCGGGGCTAAAAGTGATACTACTAACCGAAGATTCATGACCGCGAAGGACGGCTAATTTTTTGCCCTTTTTATCCCACAACCGCACGGTTTTGTCCCACGAAGCGCTAGCAATTTGCTCTCCATCGGGGCTAAAAGTGACACTCCAAACCGAA
This sequence comes from Coleofasciculus sp. B1-GNL1-01, assembly GCF_040220235.1. Lineage (NCBI taxonomy): Bacteria > Bacillati > Cyanobacteriota > Cyanophyceae > Coleofasciculales > Coleofasciculaceae > Coleofasciculus > Coleofasciculus sp. B1-GNL1-01. Next base: position 120,785 of record NZ_JAVJTO010000004.1, on the reverse strand, counting down.
TCTTCATGACCGCGAAGGACGGCTAATTCGTCTCCATTTTTATCCCACAACCGCACCGTTCCGTCATCGGAAGCGCTAGCAATTTGCTCTCCATCGGGGCTAAAAGTGACACTCCTAACCGAATCTTCATGACCGCGCAGGACGGCTAATTTTTTGCCCTTTTTATCCCACAACCGCACGGTTTTGTCCCACGAAGCGCTAGCAATTTGCGCTCCATCGGGGCTAAAAGTGACACTCCAAACCCAATTTTCATGACCGCGAAGGACGGCTAATTTTTTGCCCTTTTTATCCCACAACCGCACCGTTCCGTCAGATGAAGCGCTAGCAATTTGCTCTCCATCGGGGCTAAAAGTGACACTCCAAACCGAATCTTCATGACCGCGCAGTTGATTTCGCTCGCGAATTTGATCCAAAATCTGTTGTAGTGCTAAGAGGGGACTATAGGCAGGATACTGATCAAGTGGTCGGTCTTTAACAATCGCTTTTAACTCCTTACCCGCTCGCATCGCGGTGAGTAATGCCGGAATTTGAGTATAGTTAAATTGTCTGAGAGCCAATGTACCCAACCGTTCCAATTCTGTTCCTTTCAAGGCTTCTTCTCGTTCTGCTTCCACTTGCGCCAAAGACTTCTTTGCTTCCCTAACCTCCACCATCACCCGTTCTCGTTCCTCTAAAACCAAGCGTAACTCTCCCCGAACCTGTTCAATACTTCGCTCTAACTGCTGACGCTGTTCCCGTTCCCGATTCAGTTGGGCAATAATTTCTTGTATCTTTGGCTCTTGCTGCTGGCGAATAAAGGACACTAAATAATCATGCACCAACTGATAGCGGTCATCCGGCGTATCCGGGACAATAAAAACTAACCCCGATAACACTAAAATCTCTAAAATTAAATCCAACTGACTCGCCGCTACTGTGACAAAATCCTTTAACTCCTCCTCCAACTCCCCACGAGTTTTCAGCAGTCGCCGCTCTTTCTCATCGGTCAACAAATACAACAGCACCTCCGCCACGGGCTGATTTTCTGCGCCGCAATCCTCCACCACTTCCGCCAGATAGCGCAGCACCAATTCTTCTTTAGTGCCAAACTGTTGATACTCCGCTAAGGTTCTAATTCCCTCAGCTTGCAGTTGCGCCCCGACAACCTGTAACTCAATCGGGCGTACTTTCTGATAATCTCCCGCTAAATCCTGCACCAGTTGTTCAATTAACGCCGATTCCAATTTAAAACTAGACCGTGTGGTCAGTTGTTCGAGTAAGTTTTGTGCCTCCTCTGGTGTTAAGTTAGAAATTTTATAGAGACTATTCTTACTCAACAGGTCATAACTTCCCATTCCGGGTTGGTCTACTAAATAATAGAGGTAATCTCGGCGAATAGAAAAAATCACCGTCAGGGACAAAATGTCTAGACACTGACCTAAAAAGTCAAAAAAATCAGTCTCAAAGATTTTATTCTTGTTACCCTTGTCATCGGAAACAAAAAAGAACTCCTCAAACTGGTCAAAAATTAACACAATTCGCACCTGCTGCGTTTCACTCTGACGCAAGGCGGCTAAAATTGCAGTTTTAGAATCAAGGGGTTGAGTGATAGAAATATTTTGTGTTTCTAGCGCGGCGGTTAATTGCTGTCCTAATTCTCGTTCCCAATCGGTATAAACTTGGCTCAAAATTGGGATGATGCGTTGTCCACTGACGGTAGTATGGTGTAGAGTTGGGATGAGTCCAGCATTGACTAAAGAACTTTTACCTACGCCAGAATAACCATAGATGACAATAACTTTATGATCAGAACGTTGCACCCGTTCAACTAATTCTCGCACATCTTTTTCCCGCCCCCAGGCGATAATTTCTGAGGCGATGGGAAGAGGGGAAGATGCGGGAGATTGAGGAGGAGATGAGGGCGCACGTCGGTGCGCCCCTACCGCCCCCGCCCCGACAGTTGATGGAATGCGACTGGCACCGATAAACGCCCTTAATCCTAATTGGGTTTCAACGGTTTGCCGTTCCTGCTTAATTTTAAAGGCGTTGAGATAATCTTTTGTCTGCCAGTAGAGATCATGTAAATCGCCTAAAATATCCAGATAAAGCCGAGGAGAGGATAACGGTTGACTGATACCATGGGCAAATTCTAACTGTTCAATCGCCGCCGAACATTGACCTAAATTAACGTGCGATCGCGCTTTAATCCAATAGCATCTACTTTTTACCTCTATCTCTTCCCCCGGCGCAATTGCTTCAACCTGATTTAACGCCGCTTCCGCCAACTCCTTCGCTGCTTGCCAACGTTCTTCAGCCAAAGCAACATCAGCCAAAAACGTATAATCCAACGCCAATTTATCCCGGCGATTTTCCCCTTGGTCAAACACCAACGCCTGTTCCGCCAACTCTTGCAACTGTTGCCAATCCTGCAACTCCCGCAAAACCGCACCAAATACCCCAATCGAATCAGCAATTAAATCCGGACGTTGCGCCCGATGAAAGGCAGTTAATGCTTGCTGAATAGAGTCCTTAATTTTAGCTTGAATCTGATTATAGTCATCCCTAGAAATTGTCGCAGGTTGAATCCGATTAATTTGGCAGAAATAACCATAAACCATCTCCCTTAAAACAATCCCTTCATACTCAAAACGTTGCAATTCCTGCCAACATCCCAAGGCTTGCTCAAAATAATCAATCGCCGTTTGAATCTCTCCCTGTTGTTCTTGACAAATTCCCAATAATGTGAATAACGCCGCCGCTAATTCCGGTTCTAACCCATTATCCTCTACCTGTAACTCCCCTTCAGCCGCCTCTAATTCTCCCCTAAATTCAATACACTCCGTCTCGGTTAAATTCAACCCATCCGCCAACCATTGATCCGCCTTCCCTTTAATAAACGCCGCCAACTCCCCACGGCTAATCGTAAACCGACTACTCACGCCCCAACTTTCCAGATTACGGGCAAACTGCATCCATTGCGCCTTCACCGAATCCGTCACCCAAACCACAACCGGAAACGGACAATGGTGACGAAACTCTTCCCGCACCAAATCCGCCCCCGCCAGCATCCTCTCCAGAGATAGCACCGACTCCAACCCCAAAACCATCAGCGCCCCCGGTTTATCCTGACTATTCACGGGATTTGGAAAACCTCTCTCCAAACCTCTCTCCTGCGAGGAGAGAGGCTTTGAAATTTCCCCCTGCAATTCCCCCTGAATCCGCTGATATAGCGCCGTATCATCAGGGTTCAGCGTAATCGTGCGAATGTTCAAAGGAGACGAATCCTGGAGGACTTGAATCAGACGCGATCGCACTCTGTCATAATTACATCGGGCAAAAACCAGCAAAAACTGACCCTGAAAAGCGTCCAGCGTCAACGCCAGTTCCTCAAGTTCGGTTTGATTCTCCGGTGTAATATCAGGTAGCTGCGACATCGTTTCGTTCGTAGTTGCGCTTGTAGTTGCGCTTTAGCGCCATCATCGCGTAAACACTTATCCTAAAATTCTAAGCAACATTATCTTAAACTTGAATGACACGAAAGCCTCACGATCAATTTGCCAAGCAATACCTAGAGGAATTATTAGCCCCTCTAGGAAACGTCGAAACCAGCCGCGAAATATCCCCCGAAATCCGCCAAGTTGATGTTTGGTTTGTACCAACCCCATCACCAGCAACCGCCGCCGAAAACCTGGGATTACTAGGGCGAATGGCAACAACCGCCTGTCTACTAGAACCCTTCCGCAATCCACCCAACCCCGCCGAGGTACTCGACTGCCAAAGCAAGTTAAACTCAGTACGCAGTGAAATGCGGCGAAAAGCCAGACGAGAACGAACTTCATTCCCCGACACCGATTGGCCCCATTTGTGGATTCTCTCACCCTCTTGTTCCCCAAGGTTGTTAGACGGATTTGGTGCCAAACTCCATCCCTCAGAAAACTGGGGAGAAGGGGTATATTTCATGGCAAAATTTCTGAAAACAGCATTAATCGCCATCAACCAACTGCCAGTCACTGAAGATACACTATGGTTAAGGGTTCTGGGAAAACGCGGAACTCAGAAACAAGCGATTAATGAATTGGTGGCTTTACCCCAACAGAACCCCTATCGGCAGACAATTTTACAGATTCTGGCAAACTGGCGTATCACGATCAACGAAAGCGACAATTTAAGTGAACAGGACAGGGAATTGCTCATGAACTTATCACCAGCGTATTTAAAATGGCAAGAAGAAACCTTACAACAAGGTAAGCGAGAAGGGATACAAGAAGGCAGACTGGAAGGTAGACTTGAAGGACAACGCCAAATGGCGGAAAACTTCCTGCGAGTCCGATTTGGGGAACTTGACCCAGACTTAACCAGTACGATCGCGCCCATGTTGCAATTACCCCCTCAAGAGTTAACTCGGCTGTTATTTAACCTTGAACGTGAGGAACTCTTACTATGGTTTGGTAATCTGCCCATTCGAGACGATACCTTACGACAAGACACTGTAGAACGATTTCTGAGAGTGCGATTTGGGGAACTTGACCCCGAATTAGCCAGTGCGATCGCGCCCATGTTACAATTGCCCCCTCAAGAGTTAACCCCCCTACTCATTACCCTTTCGCGTGAACAATTGTTAGAACGGTTTACCTTAAAGCCAAATGACCAATGATTATTCCCTTAACTCCTTAGCCTCTGCCAAAACCGGATTAATATCAAACCAAGACTCGCCGCGATCGCGATATTCAAACACCAGCCGACTGTAAATTAATTTCTGATACCCATCATCCCCACTCACTTTCTTCCGTTCCCGAACTTTTCGCAATAACCCCCATTCGTGATCATCAATGGTAAGCGTCATTTCATTACGACGGCTGCGAATCAAACCCTCCAACGTTTCACGAGTCAATCGCCCTTGTTTGAGATCCTTTTTCAACCATTGGATCAACAGTTGTAATAAATCCCGCACATGACCGCCACTGACGCGACACAAGCGGTCTAAACTCTCTGGATGATCAAAAATGTCATTCACCCGATTTAACCGCCCTTGTGCGTCCAAATCCGGCAACGCCCGCGCCAGAACCATCTGTCGCAGTAACGCCATCCCCTCCTCGCAGTCACTCCCATCCACCTGCTGTACCTGTACCATCGGCAAAACCTTGGGTTCTTCCTTATATCGCTGAGTTAACCGCGCATATTCATCCGCAAACTTTAACGCCAAGGGCATGGTATAAACAACATGGCAGTTAAACTTTTGCAAATATTCTGCCTGATCAATAAAAATATATTCCTGTTGTGATCGCCCCCAACCTTTGGTTTGACCCTCAATCCGATCCAGGTTATCCACAATCACGACTAATCCTTGTTTCCCCTGCTGTTGCAACTGCGCGATCGCAGGTTCAATCAATTCCTGATTAATCGCCGCTAATAACTCAGCTTTCTTCGGTCCCAAAAACTGATTCAGCCGTTCTCGCAATCCCGAATCCGCTCGTGCCTTAGCCGTAATCTTACCAATCCCGAACGCTAAAGACAACGCCCCTTTGTCATTCGCCTTCACTTTCACATCGGGAATCCCTGGCATTTTCGGCAAGCCTAACTCCACCTCCGATAAATCATACTCCGTCTGCAACAGTTCCGCCGTCCGTTTCAGCAACCGCTTCAATCCCTGGGGTTCCGCGATCGCCACATCTGCTAAACTCTGACTAATCCGCCGTGCGATCGCCAGTAACACATCTGCAATATCCACATCTGCCATTTCCAAGTCATCACTCGACTCAAAATAAACAACATGGAACCCCTCCGCCTCCAATTCCGCCTTCAGCCGCAGTAACTCCGTAGATTTGCCACAGCCGATATGTCCCGTAAACAAATCACAACTCGGCTGATTCGCATAGAATATGGTAATATTCTCCTTCAACTCCTCAATAACCGTCCCACCCCGAACCGGAGAGAAGTCAATATAGTATTTGCGATCGTCTGGATCAGCGATATTAATCGTCTGACCCGGATTTGTTGCCTTAAAAAATGCCAGTAAATCTATACTCATACCATCTTAGATTTAGCTGTAACCTTGTCCCTAGCCCCAGAATTGAGTTAGGGATACTTTATTCTACTCGTTATTAAGACTGATTCACCCCAAAAACGCGACTGAAATTATATCGCCACTGCAACGCCGGACTCATGCCAATTTGACCATCCAATGGACTGGTCAAAAGACGTGACCACTCATTACTATTAGGGAATCTCGCTAAGTCCTTCTGCATCTCGATCACCCAATTATCGGCGGCATCAATAACACCTAGATAAAACGGCTGAATAGAATTTATTTTGTGTAACGATTCAATATCTGATCGGGGAATGGGTTCAGCATCTTTGGCAATGCGTTTTTTATTAATTTTTTGAAAATCTTCATCAGCCTGCTGAATATAACGGTGTACTGATGTCGCATCCTGAAGACAGTCCAACAAACGCAGCAGTTGTTTGGCACGCCAGTCACTTTGATTCACATAAGCTAGAAATCGAAATACCTTCTTTGCCCAAGATTCGTTTTCGGTTACCAACCACTCTCGATGCTTTTTAGCAATTTGGCAAAGCCGATAATCTGCTAGCTGAGTTTTGTAGAGGTACTTAAACTTAATAATTTGCAGTCTCAATGGTGGATTTTTCTTAGCAGTTTGGTAGTCAGTGAGTAGAACCAGCACATCATACTCAGAACCCAGTAATCTTTCATAGGCAGAGAAAAAGGGTTCACTGGTGCAGTAGTTTTCTGAAGGGGATTTAATACCCAGATCTAAATCGGGAAAGTCCACTCCTCGCGCTGGATTAACCCGTAATGGCGGTATCTCAAGACCTTGAAATATAATCTTTTCGAGTACCGCAATTAACAACATTTCAATAACACTACCAATTGTCTTACCATCTAAGTTAGGCAATGTATGCTGAGTTCGTAACTGCTCATACCATTTCGGTAGTTTTCCGCCTTGTCCCACACGAGTTAATACATCTACTAATTGTTCCGTGTTTTCTCCATTTAGAGCGCGATTAACGTCCTGAATTATTGTATCCAGTGATTCCTTTAATATGGCGCGTAATTCTTCTTTAGAAAGCATCGGTCATAGAGAAAAGTGATAGTTGTTCAAATTTAGGTGTTTTAAGTTGGACGCTCTTATTTTCTAAGATACAATCCATAACCCACCCAGCCATAACCGGGGGAATGGCATTTCCGAAAAGAGCATATTGATCATAGATAGATATCCCAGCACAATGTTCATCTGGAAACCCTTGAATGCGAGCATATTCTACATTAGTCAGACGGCGGAACTGATTACCGATTTTATAACGCTCATAGTGGCGACTCGTTGTTGAGGTAAGTGTTGGTGCAACACCATCAATACCAAATACAGTGTAACCCATTCGCGCTCCTCCACTTTGATTGTAGAGGATTTGTACACCTTGAACGAAATTATTAACTGGGGTACTGGTTTGTAAACGGTTTAACGTAGACTCAGTAAAATCAAATTGGCAATCAACATCTGACTCAAGAATTGCCCGTAATGGAACAATCGGCGTAGCTAGATAAAATTGGGCAAAGTTGTAGCCAAAAAAACGACCTGTTTGGGCGAGTCCCCACGTCGGAAATCTATTACCGTGGTCTTTTATTTTTGTCCATTGTCCAATATTAGTCAGGGTTTGAAACGTTGAGTCGGATAACTCAGCGATATTTTCAGTTGAGGCAAGTCTGATATTGGGAAAATTATCCTTTGTATCCTTGTCTAAGGTTCCCAGGATGACAACTCGTTGACGATTTTGAGGTAAACCGAAATGCATAGCGTTGACCAAACGCCACTCAATCGTATAGTCCAAATGCGCTAACTCACTGAGTATCGTGGCAAAATGAGTCCCTTCCTCCATCGATAACAAGCGTTTAACATTCTCTAAGATGAAAAACTGGGGCTTGTGTTTTTTCAGGACATCAACAATCACTTGAAAAATATGACCGCGTGGATCTCGTACTCCTTTTTTTTTGCCCGCACTACTGAACGGTTGACAGGGAAAACCAGCCGTTAACAGATCATGAGGTGGAATTTCATCAACGAGTTGATAAATATCACCCTGATGTAATTGTGCCTTTCCAAAGCGATCGCGGTATACTTGACAGGCTTTTGGACACCGATCATTTGCCCAGATTGTGGCTATATTTCTCTGATCCGCCGCTATCCGGAATCCTCCAATCCCGCAAAATAACTCAACGGTTGTACAGATGTCATTTGTCATTTGTCATTTGTCATTTGTCATTTGTCATTTGTCATTTGTCATTTGTCATTTGTCATTTGTCATTTGTCATTTGTAAGGGTTTTAGACTTATTGACATAACTTAATATAGTTGAGTGAATTTCTATCAACCTACTTAATCTGTGTCATTCTCCATTGAGTCTTCTGCCTGTATGATTATAATCTGTGTAATCTGTGTTACTGCATTCGATCAATAGTACGATACTGGATAGCTTCGGCAATGTGTGACGTTTGCAGCGTCTCCGCCCCCGATAAATCGGCGATCGTGCGGGCAACTTTCAGGATGCGATCGCTTGCCCGGGCAGAGAGTCCGAGTTTGCGAATTGCCCCTTCTAAAAGATTGCGACTACTATCATCTAAATGACACCATTGTCTCAAATGACCACTTTGCATCTGGGCATTGCAGCGCAGGGAGGGTTCTGAATTGAAGCGATGACGGGCGCGATCGCGGGCTACTTTTACTCTCTCCCTTACGGCTTCTGATGCTTCACTTTGGGGTTGTCGAGTAATCTCTTCGGGTTTGAGACGATTCACGGCAACTTGTAAGTCAATTCGATCCATCAACGGACCCGAAAGTTTTGCCCAATAGTTCTCCCGTTGTCGCGCTGAACAGGTGCAGGGTTGCAGGGTGTCACCAAAGTAACCACAGGGACAGGGATTGGTACTAGCAACTAAGGTAAATTGTGCCGGAAATAGGACGGATTGTCGGGTGCGAGAAATGGTCACATAACCATCTTCTAAAGGTTGACGCAAAAATTCCAATACATTGCGCTTAAATTCAGTTAACTCATCCAGAAATAATACCCCTCGATGCGCCAAGGAAATTTCTCCGGGACGCGGAAAACTACCACCCCCAACTAATGATGGACCTGAGGCAGAATGGTGGGGACTGCGAAAGGGGCGATGTCTAATTAATCTGCCTTTATCTTTAAGTAATCCCGCGACAGAATAAATTTGAGTAACTTCCAGGGCTTCTTCAAAACTTAAGGGCGGTAAAATTCCCGGTAATCGTCGCGCCAGCATGGTTTTTCCGCTTCCCGGTGGACCCACAAAAATTAAATTATGACCCCCAGCCGCCGCGATTTCTAACGCCCGACGCGCATGGGATTGACCTTTGACTTCGTTTAAGTTTCCGCCTGTAAACTGATAGGAGGATGATTGGGGTAATTCATCCATGGTTACCGGGGAATAACGTTCTGGTTGATTCAAAAAATCTGCCACATCAGCCAGATGCTGGAATCCATACACGTCTAGTCCCCGCACTACGGCGGCTTCTTGGGCATTATCGGCGGGTACGACTAATCCAGAAATCCCCAAACTTTGGGCGGCGGCGGCGATGGGTAAAATACCCGCAACGGGGCGTAAATTCCCATCCAGGGAGACTTCCCCTAAAAATAGATAATCCCCTAATAATTCAGGATTGACTTGCTGCGAGGCGGCGAGAATTCCCACACTAATGGGTAAATCAAAGCTGGGTCCTTCTTTGCGTAAGTCGGCGGGGGTGAGATTAATCACGATTTTCCGCATGGGAAAAACAAAGCCAGCATTTTTTAACGCCGCCTTCACCCGTTCTCGTGATTCTTGGACGGCGGTATCCGGTAATCCCACAACAACAATTCCCGGTAATCCGCCTGACACATCGACTTCCACACCGACTTTCACCGCATCAATGCCGACTAGCGAAGCACTCCAAACCCTGGCAAGCATATCGGTTGATCCTGAGTTTCATTGGCAATTATAGGACGTGCGATCGCAGCCGTCTATTTTTAACGGGTGCAGGCGATCATTCAATAGTGCCCCATGACACCAATTAAGTTTACATTTCTTAAACTTCACACTCTACTTCACACTTTTGCTTTACGATAGCGATAGGCGTAGTATCTCTCATATCTGAATCTATGCCCAATTTCTCGCTCAAGTCCCAAAAAGGATGTAGAAAGTGGTCAATACCAATCCACTCATTGCACAACCACCTCAAGAAGTACCGTTGAAAGATGCACCTTTGGTGCGAGTGATTGCACAAGTGCGCTTTCCACCTATTCTTTCGATTGAGAAAAAAGAGTTTGTGGGTTCATTTCAAGAGGCAATTCGAGAAACATATCCTATCCTACATCTGGAACAGACTCAGGGTTTAGTTTTGGGTTCCCCAGATATTGTGCAAACTGCACCTCAATTAACTTGGCGATTTTTAGACACAACAAATAGTTGGCGAGTTTCATTAGCACCCAACTTTGTGGCAATAGAAACAACGGCTTACTCAAGTCGTAGCGATTTTATAGAACGTTTTAAAAACGTGCTAATAGCACTTGACAAAAATTTTAATCCCAAGGTTATTGAACGATTTGGGTTACGCTATATCGATCGAATTGATGGTCAAGAACTTGAGGATATATCATTACTTGTGAAACCTGAGATAGCTGGTATCGTCGCTACTGAGTTTAGAGAATATATTTCTCAAACAATTAATGAATCTTGGTTTGTTATTCCAGATAGAGGTGAGCAAATTATCGCTAGATGGGGACTTATGTCTTCTGATGCCACGTTTGATCCCGATGCAATTGAACCTATTAATAAACCAAGCTGGATATTGGATATAGATATGTTTTCAGAATCAAATATCCGAGACTTCAGTGTTGAGACATTGATGAGTGAAGCACAGAATTTTGCTGAGAGAATTTATACATTCTTCAGATGGGCAGTACAGGATGAATTTTTGCGACGATTTGGAGGAGAAGTGTGATGACTATTTTAGGAAGAAAACACGCTCAGTTATCGAGTACTTCTGCCCTTGGAGCTATGGGGAAATTAGATACTCATCCATTTAGGGGTTTTAGAATGTTTATAGACCGTTCTAGCACAACGGCTTCCAGAGCCACTGTTTTTTCCAGTGCGTTAGTTGCTTGGGACATGACAACAAGTGGTGTGACTCGACCGTCCACTGAATCTAGAGAAACGACGCAGAAAGCTGTTAACAAACTGAGGAAGTTGAGTGGATTGACCTGGGAGCAAATCGCTAAACTCTTCGATGTTTCTCGTAGAAGTCTTCATGCTTGGGCAAGTGGACAACAGCTATCTCAATCTAATAAGCAGAAACTGGATCAACTTTTAAACACTATTCAGTACATTAACCGAGGGAGCGCAAGTCTCAATCGCAGTCTCTTGTTGAAACCGGATAGTGATGGTAGATCTCCTTTTGATTTACTGGTAGCAGGTGAACACGAAAAGGTAAAACAGATTCTTGGTTTTGGTAATGCTCCTGATAAACCGCAGCTAAAGCCATTATCCAAATATGCCGATAGGTCACGTATGCCACCAAATCCAGCAGATTTAGTCGATGCTCTCCAAGATACTATCCATCGTGAGGTTGGACGCTCCAGACCAGCCAGAGTTGCAAGGAGTAGAAGAAACAGTAGTGAGCAATGAGCGTGATGTTTGGATTCAGCAAGTAGACGCGGCTGTTGGAGAGTGGCGTCAAGGTGATTGTACCCTTGGAGAACATTGGTTCCTCTACCGCTTTAATCCTAAACGTCCTTTAACAGAGGACTCTGTTAATGTTGCACAAGAAGAAATTGACCTTGCAGAATCCGAGGTCAAGGGTTTTGCTGTAATTACACAAACATGTGATATTGTGCGTTCTTGTTGGGATCGTCCATTTATAGAGGTGGTGCCTCTTGTAGAGGTTAATAAACAACGTTTGAACGAGATCCAACGAAGTAGACGACCTCAGTATGCCTATATTCCAGGAATTTCTGAATATAGTCTGGTTGCTGATCTTGATCGTGTGATGACAGTAGAAAAGGCTGTTGTTGCAGAATGGAAGCGTATCCCAGGATGCCAAAACGATGACGAGGTTAGGGCATTAGGACAAGCATTAGCACGGAAGCGAGTTCGATTTGCTTTTCCTGATGAATTCATTGCATTTGCACAAAAACTTCAAAAGCGGATGCAAGATAAGCACGATAAATTAAGCGTTGAAGGGGATGCCCTTCGTGCCTTACGAGAAATTAGAGTACGTGCAGCACCATCTTGGAATGCTGATGAAATTGAACTGATGTTTTGGTTTATCCGTAATGAAGAACAGGTTCAGTTTCAGGAAAAAGAATGGCATCAATATCTGGAAAAATGGTTGAAATTACTTCCTGAATCGGGGCGATTTAAATCTGTACATGGTTTAGTTGTGTCTTTGGAAGACATGACCGCAAAAGATTATGTTGAGAGCGATCCGCTTGATTTAGATCACCTCTCCTCAAGAAATAATACTGGAAGTTGAAGTCCATATTTCTTACTTTTCACCGTATGTTGCTCAACGAAAAGACGTAAGTTTTGACCCTTCGCTTCCCTCAAGGATATAGTAATAGTAATTGATCTGCCTTGTCTTCCTTGTCCGCCTTATCTTCTCATCAACCGTTCCTCAATTCCATAGCTTGGAAGTTAAGTAATTCGCTTGTTCATACCGTCCTTGAGACTTGTAAAGGGCTGCCAAATTATTTAAACTGAGCGCGACATCGGGATGGTCTTCTCCCCATAAACGTTTACCGAGTTCCAAGACTTGGAGATAGAGGGGTTCGGCTTGCTCGTAGCGTCCTTGATAATGATAGAGTAATGCCAAATTATTCATACTGGTTACTACATCAGGATGGATATCTCCAAATAAACGTTTTCTCAGATGTAAGGCTTGCAGATAGAAGGGTTCGGCTTTGTCGTAGTGTCCTTGATAATGATAGAGTAAAGCTAAATTATTCAGGCTAGTTGCCACATCAGGATGGTTCTCTCCCAATAAGCGTTTCCGAATATTTAACGCTTCTAAATAAAACGATTCGGTTTTGTTATTGGGTCCTTTAGAGAAATAAAGTCCTGCCAAATTATTTAAGCTTTGTGCCACATCAGGATGATTTTCTCCCAATAAACCTTTTCTGATGTCTAAGGCTTGCAAATAGAGAGGTTCGGCTTTCTCATAGCGTCCTTGAGAGAAGTACAGAGCAGCAAGATTGTTAAGGTTCGTGGCGACATCGGGATGGTTCTCTCCCAATAACCGTTTTTGCAAGTCCAAGGCTTGCAGATAAAGGGGTTCAGCATCCTCATAGCGTCCTTGAGACTTATAAAGGGCGGCGAGATTGTTCAAGGTGGTGGCTACATCCGGATGATCCTCGCCCAGTAAGCGTTTTTCGATGTCTAAGGCTTGCAGATAAAGAGGTTCGGCGTCTTCGTAGCGTCTTTGATAATGATAGAGTAATCCGACATTGCTAAGGCTGATTGTCACCTCTAGATGATCATCGCCTAAGTTACGTTTCCTCAAGTCCAAAGCTTGCAAATAAAGGGGTTCGGCGTCCTCATAGCGTCCTTGACAAAAATAGAGGGTGGCTAAATCGTTGAGACTATGAGCGAGATCTGGATGATCATCACCCAGTAAGCGTTTTCTCAAGTCCAAGGCTTGCAGATAAAGAGGTTCGGCTTGAGCGTACTGTCCTTGAGCCTGGTAAAGTTTTGCCAAGTTGTTGAGGCTGGTGGCGACATCAGGATGAGCATCGCCCAACAAACTTTTTCTGAGTTCTAAGGCTTCTAAATAAAGAGGTTCAGCTTCCCTATAGCGTCCTTGCAGTCGGTAGAGTTCGGCTAAATTATTCACCGTTTCAGCTAAGGTTGTTTCTAAGCCGAGTTCTTTTTTTAGCTGAATGGCTTGACTCAAATACTCAACGGCTAAGGCTTGTTCTTGGGGATAATCTAAAGATTCACCCTGTTCTAAGCGTCGTTGATAAAGGTGTCCGACTTGAGCATATAAGGTTGCCAAATTTGAATCGTTGACGCCGCGTTTGGCTTTGGTGTACTCAATCAAGGCGTTGACATCGGCGACGGGAAAGACTGATAGGCTTTGATCCCAAGCGTCGCTTTCTTCGATAAGATGGCGGAATGACTCAATGTTTTGAATGGGAATAGCAGTTGTTTTTTTGGAGTGGAAGCGAAAGACAGCTTGACACCAATTTTGGAACTCTGGGGCGTTTTGACTTAGCTGACTCTCTAGTTGGTGAGTTAGCCACAGGACAAGTGGACAAGCCAAGACGGATAATGCGTCTTGGGTTTCTGGTAAGGAGGCGAAAAAATTTTCCTGTTCTGAATGCTGGGCGTCGAATTTGAGCCAGAGAAGTTGCTCCGCACCCGTCACGGTGACAACGGCGTTTCCCCCCTGAGGTAAATCGTCATCGGTTTGGACGAGTTCAGTAATGGCGTGGCTCAGGTTCGGGTCATCCTTAACCAAGGTAACGCGATGCGATCGCACAGAGGCGACGAGTTCGCTTTCATAGCGTTCAATCAGTTGGTTGCGAAAATGGATATCATCACAAACCGCTAGGATTACACTCAACTTACCTTGACTGGCTTGAATCGCTGTCAGTAAATCGCCATACGTTTGTTCATTATGAACTGTCGGGTCAGACAACTCCGTCATCATGAAATTAACCTCCAATCTTGTAATCGCTCTTGAACGATTCGGTGAACCTCATCGGTTTTGACGATTGCCATACTCTAGAACATTAAGACTATGCAGCTTATGCCCAAATTCCAGTGCTTTGGGTTCATTCGCTTACAGTCATATAGCGTTTTCATTTGAGTTGTGAACCCCACCCCTGCCCTCCCCTTGCTAAGGGGAGGGTTTGGGAGGGGTAATATTTTCACGTTTCATTTGGAACTGCTATAGCTAGTTGTGTTTAAGAGTTTATAGTCGAGTTCACCTCAAAAAATGACAAAGTTATTGTGAATCGCGTTAATCCGAATCAATCCTAAGCACATTCGACAAGAGTTATCCCTGATTCGGAGCGTTTGGCAGCAACACCCACTCCTATAGGGTACATTCTCTTTAGCTGTCTGTCGATTTCGTTTTTCTCCCCTATCTTCCCCATCTCCCCTATCTTCCCCATCTCCCCTAAAAATTATCCCATCGCTGCACGCAGATCATCAAGATTTTTCCGGATTGTTGCTGTAGTCGGATGATTAGCGCCGAGTCGTTCTTCACAAATCGTCAACGCTTGGACATAAAGGGGTTCGGCTAATTCATATTCTCCTTGAGACGAATAAAGTCCTGCCAAATTATTCAAATTTTGTGCCACATCTGGATGCTCATCCCCTAGCCAGCGTTTTCCTAACTCCCAAGCTTGGGAATAGAACTCTTTGGCTTTGTCGTGACGTCCTTGAAAGAAGTAGAGTATGGCTAAATTATTCAGATTTTGTGCTACATCGGGATGTTCATCTCCCAGTAAGCGTTTCCGCAACTCTAAGGCTTGCAGATAGAGAGGTTCGGCTTCATCGTAGCGTCCCTGCGTGGAATAAAGTTCGGCGAGATTTTTATAGAGTGCGGCTAAGTTATTCAGGCTGGTTAAAACATCGGGATGCTCCTCTCCTAATAACTGTCTACCCACATCCAACACCTCCACATAAAGAGGTTCGGCTTGCTCGTAGCGTCCTTGATAATGGTAGAGCAAGGCTAAGTTGTTCAAGCTGGTCACTACATCAGGATGGTTCGCGCCGAATAACCGTTTCCTTAAGTCCAACGCTTGGCGATAGAGGGGTTCAGCTTCCTCGTAGTGTCCTTGGGAGTGGTGGAGTAATGCTAAATTATTCAGGTTGGTGGCGATATCCGGATGAGTATCACCCAATAAACGTTGCCAGATTTCCAAGGCTTGGCGATAGAGAGGTTCGGCTTCACCCTGACGTCCTTGAGAGAAGTAGAGTCCGGCTAAGTTGTTGAGGCTTTGTGCCACATCGGGATGATTATCACCGAATAAGCGTTTCCTGATTTCCCAGGCTTGCAGATAGAGGGGTTCGGCTTCGTCGTAGCGTTCTTGGAAGAAATAGAGTGCAGCTAGATTGTTCATATTAGTCGCCACATCGGGATGCTCATCTCCTAGCAGACGCCTCATTACCTCCAAGGCTTGCAGATAGAGGGGTTCGGCTTGGGTGTAGTGTCCTTGGGTTCTGTAGAGTTCTGCCAAATTATTCAGGCTAGTGGCAACATCGGGATGGTTCCGTCCCAGTAAGCGTTTCCTCAGTTCCAAGGCTTGCAGATAAAGCGGTTTGGCTTGGTCATAGCGTCCCAGTAAGAAGTAAAGTAAGGCGAGGTTGTTAAGACTGGTAGCAACATCGGCATGGTTCTCTCCTAAATTGCGTTTCCTTAAGTCCAACGCTTGCAGGTAAAAAGATTCAGCTTCGTTGTAGCGCCCTTGGAAGAAGTAGAGGGCGGCGATATCGTTGAGGCTAATGGCGATATCAGGATGGTTCTCTCCTAAGTTACGTTGCCTTAGGTCTAAGGCTTGGAGATAGAGAGGTTCGGCTTGGGGATATTGTCCCTGAGAGTGGTAGAGTCGCGCTAGGTTGTTGAGGCTGGTGGCGACATCAGGATGGTTCTCTCCTAAGTTACGTTTCCTTAAATCTAAGGCTTGCAGATAAAGCGGTTCGGCTTGGTCATAGCGTCCTTGGGTTCTGTAGAGTTCCGCCAGATGATTCAGCGTTGTCGCTAAGTCAATGTCTAACCCCAATCGTCGTTGCAGGTCAACCGCTTTATGGAAATATTCAACGGCGAGGGCAAGTTCGTGCTGGTAATCCTCAAATTCCCCGTTTTCCAGTCGGCTTTGGTAGAGTTGTCCGAGTTGAGCATATAAGTTCGCCAGACTGGGGTCTTGGCTTCCCCCTTTTGCTTCAGTTTGTTGAATTAAGGCTTTGAGGTCTGCTAATGGTTTCACCTGGTTTGCCCCCTGATGCCAGTATTTATCCTTCCTGTACTATAGCAATCCTTTTTGGTTGAGGTTAGGGCAGGGGATAAAAAACTGGTCAACGTATCGGGGTGGGTTTCACTCTACTTTATTTTTTACCCTGATGTCACTCAATTCACCCCGACTCAAAACGATAGCAAGGCAATCCGGAAGCGTTACGGATTATCAACCAACTTATGTTTATTGAAATGGATGAAGGATATGAGTTAAAATCAATCAGATGTATGTAAATTGATGATTAGTATAGAACAGCTTTTAAAAGACTGTATAGGATTAAGATTATGCTAACCAGGCTAAAAGTTTCTGGTTTTAAAAACCTTGTTAATGTGGATGTCCGCTTTAGTCCATTTACCTGTGTAGCGGGTGTAAATGGCGTAGGCAAATCTAACTTGTTTGATGCGATTAGGTTTTTGTCAGCCTTAGCCGATCTTCCGCTGATTGAAGCCGCTTTATCTGTTCGAGATGAGGGAGGTAGGACAGGAGATGTCCGCAGTCTATTTCATCGAATTGGTAATGAATACGCTTCACAGATGTCATTTGAAGCTGAGATGATTGTGCCAGGTGAAGGTGTTGATGATTTAGGACAAACTGCCAGAGCTAGTATTACGTTTCTTCGCTACTCTATCAAGCTAGCCTATCGACAAGATGATAGTCTCCGTTCATTAGGGTCACTGGAACTACTTAAAGAAGAGTTAGTTCATATTAATCTTGGTGATGCCCCTAAGCATTTGCTATTTAATCACAAGGCGAAAACTTGGCGCAAGTCGGCGGTGAAAGGACAGCGCCGAGTCCCTTATTTTATTTCTACAGAAGGTGAGGGGACAAATCGAGTGATTAAGCTTCATCAAGATGGCGGAAGCAGTGGTAGATCCTTAGCTCGATCAGCAGCTGATCTGCCTCGAACTGTACTGTCTGTAACCAATGCAGCCGAAAGCCCAACAGCATTACTAGCACGTCGGGAAATGCAATCGTGGCAGTTATTACAGCTAGAACCTTCTTCGTTGCGACAACCCGACGAATTTACGGCGCCGACAAAATTAGGAACAGATGGCTCTCATCTAGCTTCAACTCTCTATCATCTAGCACGGCTGAGAAAAAATCTCCGCAAATCTGATCAGGAAGCCGAAGCGCAGGTTTATGCTCAAGTTGCAGGTCGTTTGGCAGAATTGCTCGATGATGTTGAGGAGGTAGGAATAGAGCGGGATGATCGTCGCGAACTGCTCACATTAATGATCACCACTAGAGATGGTACAACCCATCCGGCGCGATCGCTCTCAGATGGAACGATGCGTTTTTTAGCGTTAGCGGTACTGGAATTAGACCCAGAAGCTCAAGGTTTGTTGTGCCTAGAGGAACCGGAAAATGGTATTCATCCAGAGCGTATCCCGAAGATTCTCAGACTCCTACAAGACATCGCTACGGATGTTGAAGAACCCGTTGATCAAGACAATCCCCTACGCCAAGTGATCATCAATACCCACTCGCCAGCCGTTGTACAGCAAGTACCAGAAGATAGTCTTTTGGTTGCTGAGTTGAAGGAAGAAAAAGCACCGTCAGGACAATTGTTTAAAGGGGTACGCTTTAGTTATTTACCGAATACTTGGCGACACGTTAAAGTTGCGGAAACTGAAAATACAAGTACCGTTCCTTTAGGTAAACTTCTCGCCTACTTAAATCCAGTTCCTCCAGAACAGCCAGAGCTAAATGGCAATGGGCAACTGGAAACCAACTTATCTTTAAAACCTACCCCGTCTAAAAAACGTAGAGTTTTGGATAGAGAAGACATTCAACCTCTAATTTTAGGCTTTCCCAAAGAATTTGTATGAAGGAAATACGATACACATTACTATCTGATGGGAGTTCTGACAAGGCGCTACTACCTATTCTGACTTGGTTATTGCGATTACACGGAGTTGAATGTGCTATCCAGTCCCAGTGGGCTGATTTTCGACGCTTGCCACAACAACCACAGAATAACTCAAAGAGAATTGAATTGAGTTTGAACCTTTACCCTTGCGACCTTTTATTTATACATAGGGATGCCGAAAAAGAACCTCGTGAGAAACGAGTTTCTGAAATTCAAAAAGCCGTTGAGGGTATTAGGCAATCAGTTTCTGTGCCGTTTATCTGTGTTGTGCCTGTTCGGATGACAGAAGCTTGGTTATTATTTGACGAGGTAGCTATACGTAGGGCGTCAGAAAATCCTAGAGGAAAGCAACCTTTAAATTTACCAAGTTTAGAGAAACTTGAGGAGTTACCTGATCCAAAACAATATCTTTGTCAACTTCTGTGCCAAGCGAGTGGGTTGACAGGTCGGCGGCTAAAGAAATTTCGCGCCAGAGAGCGAGAGAAGATTCAACGAATCGCTGAACTTATCGATGACTTTTCGCCACTGCGGACTTTACCTACCTTTCAAGTATTAGAATCAGATATAAAACAAATGCTCAAAAGACAGAGATGGGTAGATGATCCTCAAGATGTGGTTCCTTAAGTCATCTATTCCGTACCTGTTATTTTAAATTTGTGGAAATTTATAAAACCGATATCATTGCTATATTTGGGCTTCAAGTCTATTACTTGTTACATCAAAGAAAAAGAAAAAAGTAATGGTTAGTTCACAAGCCCCACCGCGTTCCATTATTATTGCTATAAAAGCACTCTAGCCGATCAAGAACATATTGTTCAATCTATTCACACCAACCACATCCAGTTAAAACCTAATGAATTGCTCCACTTACAGGGAAATAACGCCAGGGTAATTCGCAATTTTTATCACCAATCCTTTAGGGATAATTTAAGTTTTATAACCCAAGCTAAACGTAGCAAAATTAAAAAAATATAAAATTTTCGTTCTAATTGGGTTATTTCATGAACAATTAAAATCGTCTTTCACAGAAAGTCAAATCATTGAGTAAAACTCTAAGCTGTATCGAAATTAGCAAACCGCTTACCCAGATTTGGGTTAGCACTCATTAGTAACGTTCCTCATGTAATTGTTAGACTAAGTGGAGGCACTAGCTGTGCAATCTGAAACAGTGAGAGTCAGGCGTGTATCCGGCGCTTTTGCCCTGATTGATAGTTTAAAGCGCCATGGTGTGAAGCATATTTTCGGTTATCCGGGCGGTGCGAATCTACCGATTTACGATGAAATCTACCAAGCGGAAGTCGCAGGCGAACTCCAACATATTCTGGTGCGACACGAACAAGGGGCTGCCCATGCTGCTGACGGGTATGCCCGGGCTACAGGTAAAGTGGGCATCTGTTTGGCAACCTCCGGACCGGGAGCCACGAATTTGGTCACGGGTTTAGCCACGGCGAGTTTGGACTCTGTGCCAATGATTGCAATTACGGGACAGGTTCCCCGTGGGGCAATTGGTACGGATGGATTCCAAGAAATAGATATTTTCGGCATTACGCTGCCAATTGTCAAGCATTCCTATTTAGTGAATGAGGCTCGCGATATTCCCCGGATTGTGGCGGAAGCGTTTCACATCGCCAGTACGGGTAGACCGGGACCCGTGTTGATTGATATTCCCAAAGATGTCGGAATTGAGCAATTTGATTACTTTCCCGTGGAACCGGGTACGATTAAGCTACCGGGATACCGTCCTACGGTGAAAGGGAATTTAAACCAGATTAACAAAGCACTAGAGTTGATTCGGGCGGCGAAGAAACCCTTACTTTATGTAGGTGGCGGTGCGATCGCGGCAAGTGCCCAGGGAGAACTTCTGGAACTAGCAGAGCATTTCCAGATTCCGGTAACCACGACGCTGATGGGTAAGGGCGCATTTGATGAGTCCCATCCCCTGGCTTTGGGGATGTTAGGGATGCACGGCACGGCGTATGCTAACTTTGCCGTGAGTGAATGTGACCTGTTAATCGCCTTGGGTGCCCGTTTTGATGACCGGGTGGCAAGTTTGCCGAAACAGTTTGCGGCTGAGGCGAAGGTGATTCACATCGATATTGATCCGGCGGAAGTGGGGAAAAATCGGAACACTGATGTACCCATTGTTGGCGACGTGCGGCAGGTGTTAATTGACCTATTGCGGCGTTCTGATCAAGTCGGGAATGGTATCGATCCAGAACAAACGAAAGCGTGGTGCGATCGCCTGCAACAGTGGCGGGATGAGTATCCTTTAGATTTGCCCCATCCCCAGGAGAATCTCTCGCCCCAAGAAGTGATTGTGGAAGTGGCTCGTCAATCCCCCCACGCTTATTACACCACTGATGTCGGTCAACACCAGATGTGGGCGGCTCAATTCCTGAAAAATAAGCCCCGTCGTTGGATATCGAGTGGCGGTTTAGGGACAATGGGATTTGGTTTGCCTGCGGCTGTGGGAGTCAAAATGGCTCTCCCCTCAGAACCCGTGATTTGTATCAGTGGTGATGGGAGTTTCCAGATGAATATGCAGGAACTGGGTACGATCGCCCAGTATGGCATTGGCGTCAAGATTGTCATTCTCAACAATGGTTGGCTGGGAATGGTGCGCCAATGGCAACATTTGTTCTATGGCGATCGCTATGAAGCGACGAATCTGGAAGTCGGTACCCCAGAGTTTGTAAATCTGGCTCAGGTGTACGGGATTAATGCCATTAAGGTAACTGAACGTCATGCATTACCTGAGGCGATCGCTCAAATGCTTAACCATGACGGTCCAGTGCTATTAGATGTGCGTGTTACCCGCAATGAAGACTGTTATCCCATGGTTGCTCCTGGTCATACCAATAGTGACATGATGGGATTGCACCCTCATAACCCAGAGCCGATTTCACCCACTATCCTGACGTGTTCTAACTGTGGAACCGAAAATCCAGCGACTCATAAATGTTGTTGTGAATGCGGCACGAAACTGTTGGATCTACAATCAACGGTTGCTCTGAGCTAATTGGTGACGAGCGCCAGGTAAGGGCAGTGGGGGAGGTGCTAACTTTTCACGGAACGTCTTGAATCTGAGTGGGTAGGGGAGATAGGGGAGATGGGGGAGATAGGGGAGATGGTGAGTTAATTCACGCGCCCTGCCCTCGCCTCGAACCAAGTGAAGGGTAAAAAAACTTTAAAATATTATCTTCCCCACCTTCCTCACCTTCCTCACCTTCCCCATCTTTAATATTGTCTACCTTCAGTAGGATGTTAAATAAACTTTAACCGAGAAAGAATCGTCTTAGGTACAAATGGATGACGGAAAAACATGACAATGGTGATAAGGCGCAACTTTTCGAGTTGTAATTTAATAAAGATTCTCCTTTCTTAACACAACTTAGTAAAAAGCAATTGTATGAAACTTTCATCAGGGATTAAACTAAGAGTAGTAAAAATTACAGATTTTTTTCGGGATCAAGCTAAACAGGCTAACTTTGAAGGCGTTACCCTGCTATTTGCATCCTCAATAACAAAACTGATATCAACGTAAGAACAATGTGCATTACAGGCTCACTCACTGACTTTTCATTACCCGAAATTTTTCGGCTCCTTGGTAAAGGGCATCATACGGGTTTACTCACTGTGAATACTGATGTTTCTACTCCTGTCACCCCCAATGGCGTTTGCTATGTTTGGGTCTATCGCGGTCGAATTGTGGCAGTTGATTCTCAGTTAAAGCATCTAGGATTAATCAAGTTAATTGCTCAACGCCAATGGATGGATAGAAGTCAGTTAACTCAGTTGAGTGAGTCATTGCCTCAGGAGCAACCCTTGGGTACATATCTGCAAAAACATGGGTTGTTAACCCTTCAACAAATCAAATGGTTGTTCCAAGTCCAAGTGTTACAACCCACCTGTACCTTGTTTCAACTCAAAACAGGTCATTTTAAGTTCAGCCATGAAGTTAAACTCCCCATGTTAGGAATGACGGGTTTGAGCTTAAATACCCTAGGTGCCAATTTACTAGGATTACGTTCTTTGCGTAACTGGGATGTCCTAAGCGATAAACTACCGGATGTTCATGCTGGGTTGCTTAGTGTGACAGGACACCCTCGTTATCCCCTCAACCCCTTAGAATCTCAAGTCTGGGAGTATACCAGTGGCACTGTGTCCTTGAGGGAAATTGCTAAACAACTCAGACTTTCGGTAAAAACGGTACAGCAGATTGCTTTTCGATTAATGTCAGTCGGATTGGTCGAAGAAATTCCCTTAGTGATTCATACCCCCTGTCCTCAATCTGTGGACGCGATCGCGACACCACTCCATCCAGAAGCGACCGATCAGCCAGTCAGCCACTCATTTTTGCACAATCTAATGGGTTTCTTAGCCGATAAGTCCAAGCATCTGCCGTTACGGGCGGCTTAGTTAGAGCAAGGGCTGATGAGTGGATGAGATATCATATCACCACCGATTCTAATAAACGAATTGTGCCTCGCTCCGCATCAATTTCTACCATTCCGCCGATAGGGACAGTGAACTTATCCTGAATATGACCGATCATCGAACCATACCAGGCAGGAATCCCCAACGGTTTGATATGGTCAGCTAAGACTTGCCGCAACGTCAGCGATGGTTCATTCGCCTCACCTGCAGGACAATTTGTACATTGTGCAAAAATAAATCCAGCCACTTGATCGAGAATTCCAGCGAGTTTGAGCTGGGTTAACAAGCGGTCAATCCGGTAAACCTCTTCTCGTATATCTTCCACAAACAAAATAGAGTTCTGCCAATCGGGTAAATAATCTGACCCCACCAGCGCCGCCACCAGCGATAAATTTCCCCCCACCAGACGCCCCCTTGCCTTACCCTTGGTAATGGTTTCCACAGGAGTACTCAATAGATTTTGCAGTGTCATAGCTTGTCCATCAAACAAGATGCGTTGCAGATGTTGGATTGAGAACCAATTCCAGGTTGATGTTCCGAGTGGTCCATGAAAGGTGATCAGGTTGCTGTGAGTATAAATCGCTAACAGCAGTGAGGTAACATCGCTATAGCCGATAATGATTTTGGGATTTTGGCGGATTAGCTGGTAGTCTAACAGAGGTAAAATTCGATTACATCCCCATCCGCCTGCCATTGCCAGCACAGCCTGGACAGAGGAATCAGCGAACATCGCATTCACATCAGCAGCGCGGTCAACATCTTGACCCGCCAGATAGCCGTATTGGTCGAAAAGATGGGTTCCCAGTTTGGTTTTCAAACCGAGTTGTGATAAAATGGGAGCGATTTCATCAAGGGTCTTTTGGTCAACTAGACCGGCTGGACTAATCAACCCTACGGTATCGCCAGGATTCAGGCGTCGTGGTTTGAGAAGGGGTAGGGGGTTTGCCGTTACAGGGACTTGGGTTGCCAACAGCGTCAGTCCCAAGAGTTTAAGCAAGGCACGGCGATTACCGGAAAAGGGTTGGCTCAATGGTCAGTCCCGGAAAACTACAATAGACAACGTGAAAAATGGCTGGGAGTACCAAGCTGGGAAAAAGAGCTAGAATTGACTTACTTGAATCATCTCTAAACATCAAGCAATAATAATAGAGATATTGCATCTGCCAGATTTTGGTCAACTCGCCGCAGCTAGGCATTAAACTCCTGAACCGGGATTGATGCTTGGTTTGTGTCATCACCGCGCGATCGGTATAGAAACGATTATTTTTTTGTATCCGATTAATTACAGACATTTGATCTGACAGTGCGGAATCTGACTCGTTGAACAGCATCTGCCGGCAAAATTCGCGATAGCTAGTCAACAACTCCAACAATTCAGCCATTACACCCAGAGACATGGCAATTGCTTCAGGCTATGGTAGGGAAAGATACTCTTTCTCTCGATTTGGAGGTGATCAATCATTCCCTGGAACATGCCTCAGGTTAATGGCATCCATGCTACAGCTATCCTCAACAGACGTATAGAGACTCGATTGATGAAATTGACACGTTGAAGTCATGGGATTTTAGGAACTAGGACAATCTACCCGTTTCGTCAGATGCTAGAACAGATAAGCAAGGGTGGTGATCCCATGGCAGCACTGGCGCAGTTTTGCCAGCTAGAGGCTGAGTATCAACGGGTCACATTAATCTTACAGACCCAAAGACGGCAATATCAGCATTCTTAAGGATGAAATTAGTTTCTTTGCCCGAAGAACCGCCAACCATTTTGGTGGTTGATGATGACCAGTTTATACGAGAACTTTTACGCCGAGTCATGGAAAAAGAAGGCTATAAAGTTGTTGAAGCAACCAACGGCGAACAGGGTTTGGACGTTTATCAGCGTCTCAAACCGCATCTGGTCATGCTAGACGCCCTGATGCCGGTCATGGATGGTTTTACCTGTTGCAAACACTTACAAAAACTCTCAGACGAAGACGAGACATCACCCGATAGCGAACATTTGGAGGCTCAAGGGTTACAGGGAGTTTCCCAAACGCCGGTGTTAATGATTACCAATCTGGATGATCCAGAATCCGTTGACCGCGCCTTTGCCGTTGGTGCTACTGACTATATCACCAAACCAATTCACTTAGCTGTCTTGCGTCAACGAGTACGGCGTTTAATTCAACAGTTTCAGCTTTATCAACAACTTGAACAAGCCAATCGAGAGTTACAACGTTTAGCCACGTTAGATGGACTAACGGGTGTAGCCAATCGCCGTCGGTTTGATCAATACCTTGATGATGAGTGGTGGCGCATGATTCGAGAAGAGTCGCCTTTGTCTCTGATTCTATGTGATATCGACTTTTTCAAGAAATATAATGATACCTACGGTCATCAAGCCGGTGACGCCTGTTTGCGAAGGGTAGCTGATGCTTTACGTTTTTGTGCCAAACGTTCTGTTGATTTAGTCGCTCGCTATGGTGGTGAAGAATTTGCGATTGTGTTACCCAATACCACCACGATTGGTGCGTCTCTAGTGGCTGAAGAATTACGCAGCTTGGTTTATAGTTTAAAGATTACCCATGCAGCTTCAGCTATTAGTGAATACGTCACACTCAGTTTAGGTGTTGCCAGTCTTTATCCTGAGCCGGATACTCCACCAGCTAAGCTAGTTACTGAAGCGGATATGGCTTTGTATCAAGCGAAAGCCTCTGGGCGTAATCGATATGTGGCAAAAGTTTGAATCGTCATTGGTCATTGGTCATTGGTCATTGGTCATTGGTCATTGGTCATTGGTCATTGGTCATTGGTCATTGGTTATTTGTTTTATTGGATACTCACCCCGTTAAAACGCGGGTGATTCTTCCTTAAGGTAAGAGTTTGAGGGCTATTTATCAATTTAATAGAATTGAGTTTATTTCCACCAACTTCCATAGCGTAGCACGTTGTCAACAGGAAACTTGAGTGTAGGGGGGTGGTATGCTGTTGCTTAAATATCGTAGGATTGCCAATATTGTGTACATGCTAATCCCCAAAACAGATAATCGCTAAGAACTCTTATGACGACTACGGTAAACACAACACCCCAATTAGCCTCACGTTTGGTGAATGGTTTCCTTGCCATTAAACCTTTGGCTAATTTAGCCAAGCAGCAAGCTCGTAAGATGATTGTCAAGCGAGCGGAAAAAATTGGCGTACCTTGGACAAAACAGGTCAATGAGTTACGTTCTCTGGACTGGGATAGTTATCTGAATCAAGTCCAAAACCCCCAGGTAACCTACCCGGATTATTATTTGCGCCCCTTCCATGCTTATGACCAGGGAAATCTTCAGTGGGATGCGGCGTTTGAACACGAAGTTGCGGCTTATGCGGTTCATGCCAATCTCTATCCTGAGGATAAACTCCAAGGAGACGCTAAACTGCGGCAGAGTTACCATGAGTTGGTGCAAAAGCAAGTTAAAACTGAGCCGCAAGATATTGTGGATCTGGGGTGTGGTGTGGGAATGAGTACCTTTGCCCTACAACAGATTTATCCCCAGGCAAATATGACGGGTGTAGACTTATCGCCTTACTTTCTAGCTGTTGCCGAATATAAGTCCAAACAGCATCATACAGACATTAACTGGAAACACGCGGCGGCTGAAGCGACAGGTTTACCGGATGCTTCCTATGATTTGGTGTCTGTCTTTTTGGTATTCCACGAATTACCCCAAACGGCGGCAAAGGCAATCCTACGGGAGGCACGGCGGTTATTACGTCCGGGTGGCTATCTTACCCTGATGGATATGAATCCTCAGTCTCAGGTGTATGCGACGATGCCAGCTTACGTTTTTACTTTATTCAAAAGCACTGAGCCTTACTTTGACGAGTATATTACCTTGGATATCGAACAAGCGATCGCCCAAGCAGGATTCCAGCCACCGATGATCATGCCGAATAGTCCCCGCCATCGGACAATCATTACCCAAGTCGAGACGTAGCGTGCTACGTCTGAAACACCTAATCGTAGCAAAACTTAACATAAACCAATACTCGACATTCTTTCGAGGAGATCCCCGTCTCTGATAGACTTTTAGACTGGGGACAGTAAATAACACCAGGGAAAAACTAAGCAGTTGAGAGGAAAAGCTTCGTGCTAGAAACTACGCTAGGACTAGAAATTATTGAAGTTGTCGAACAGGCAGCACTTGCCTCTGCCAAATGGATGGGCAAAGGTGATAAAAACGAGGCAGACCATGTGGCAGTCGAAGCCATGCGGGAGCGGATGAACAACATTCACATGCGAGGTCGCATCGTGATTGGAGAAGGGGAGCGAGATGAAGCCCCGATGCTGTATATCGGTGAACAAGTGGGCATCTGTAACCAGCCGGATGCGAAGAACTTTTGTAATCCCGATGAACTGATTGAAGTCGATATTGCCGTTGACCCTTGTGAAGGGACGAACTTGGTGGCTTATGGGCAACCCGGTTCAATGGCGGTGCTAGCCATTTCTGAGAAGGGAGGGCTGTTTGCGGCACCTGACTTTTACATGAAAAAGCTAGCGGCGCCTCCTGCGGCTAAAAATCATGTCGATATCAATAAATCGGCAACAGAGAACCTGCAAATTCTCTCGGAATGTCTGGATCGGGCAATTGAGGAACTTGTGGTCGTGGTCATGAAGCGCGATCGCCACAAGGGACTGATTGAGGAAATCCGCTCGGCTGGCGCGAGAGTTCGGCTAATTAGTGACGGAGATGTCTCTGCGGCTCTCTCTTGTGCCTTTTCAGGGACAAATATCCATGCTCTGATGGGTATTGGTGCTGCACCCGAAGGCGTTATCTCTGCTGCGGCGATGCGCTGTTTAGGAGGACATTTCCAAGGTCAGCTAATTTATGACCCAGCAACCGTACAAACGGGTTTGATTGGTGAAAGCAAAGAGGGGAACCTAGAGCGGCTCCAAGAAATGGGCATTAACGACCCTGATAAGGTCTACAATACTCATGAGCTAGCCTCAGGTGACACCGTGCTATTTGCCGCTTGTGGGATTACGCCGGGTACCTTGATGGAAGGGGTACGACTCTTCCATGGGGGAGCGCGGACTCAAAGTCTGGTTATTTCTACCCAGTCCAAGACGGCTCGATTTGTGGATACTGTCCATCTGTTTGATCAGCCCAAGACCCTGCAACTACGATAAGTACTGTAAATTTATCCATTGTTTGTTGCAGGATTTCTCCGTCTCGAATTATAGTCATCGAGAGGAGAAAAAAGCGTTAAAGCCAGAGTATAAGCAATGATAATGCTACTTACTCTGGCTTAGTGTTGATTAACGGGCAAATCGATTTTCCCCCGGTAAAAAATTTCATCTCTGAATCTGTGAACTCATGCCCAATTGTTCATCCCATTCAGAAAAATTTCTCAATTTTCTTTATCTTTAAAAAAAACAAGCCTGATAGTTGACCCAACCCAACGACAGAGATTTGGAGAACACAATGAATATTGCCGTCGTAGGTTTAAGCCACAAAACAGCGCCCGTTGAAGTCCGGGAAAAACTAAGCATTCCCGAAGCCCAAATAGAAGGGGCGGTGCAACAACTCTGTAGCTACCCCCATGTTGAAGAAGTGGCGATCCTTAGTACCTGCAATCGCCTAGAAATTTATATTGTGGCAGCAGAAACGGAAAAGGGTGTGCGTGAAGTCAGTCAATTCCTTTCTGATAACTCTCTTGTCCCCTTGCATCAATTACGCCCCCATTTGTTTATTTTGTTACATCAAGATGCGGTGATGCATCTGATGCGCGTCGCAGCGGGACTGGACAGTCTAGTCCTAGGTGAAGGACAAATCTTATCGCAAGTCAAGCATACCCACAAAATCGGTCAGCAATACAAGGGAATTGGACGCCTGTTGAATCGACTGTTTAAACAAGGGATTACCGCCGGAAAGCGAGTCCGCACGGAAACCAGCATTGGTACCGGGGCGGTTTCGATTAGTTCAGCGGCGGTGGAACTTGCCCAGATGGAAGTGCAAAACTTGGCGGCTTACCGAGTGGCGATTATCGGGGCGGGGAAGATGTCGCGTTTGCTGGTGCAACACCTGCTTTCCAAAGGGGCTGAGTCAATCGCCATTATCAATCGCTCAACTCGTCGGGCTGAGGAGTTGGCAAAGCAGTTTGAGAATGCTCAGATAACGGTACATCCCTTGTCTGAGATGATGGAGGTGATTCCGGAGTCGGATATGGTGTTTACCAGTACCAGTGCGACAGAACCGATTCTGGATCGGGCTAAACTGGAAGACCATCTTGATCCCAATCGCTCCTTAATGCTATTTGATATTTCCGTACCGCGTAATGTGGATGCTGATGTCAATGAACTTGAACAGGTTCAAGCCTTTAATGTGGACGACTTAAAAGCAGTAGTGGCGCAAAATACCGAAAGCCGCCGTCAGATGGCAATGGAAGCGGAAAACTTACTGGAACAAGAGGTAGAAGCGTTTGAGATTTGGTGGCGATCGCTAGAAACCGTGAGTACTATTAGTAGTCTGCGGGAGAAAGTCGAAGGTATCCGGGAACAGGAATTAGAAAAAGCCTTATCTCGTTTAGGTTCAGAGTTTGCCGATAAACATCAAGAAATCATCGAAGCGTTGACACGGGGAATTGTCAATAAAATCCTCCATGATCCGATGGTGCAGTTAAGGGCGCAGCAGGATATTGAAGCCAGACGTCAAGCCATGCAGACGCTGCAAACGCTGTTTAATTTAGAGATTGAAGAACAGTTTGGTTAAGCGTGGGAGATGAAGAGAGTAGGAGGGTGATGCTGAGTGAGTATCCTCCCTCTCTTTTTTTTGAAGTATAGCCTTAAGCAAGATCCCCGACTTCTCCAAGAAGTCGGGGATCTGTCTGTTAAATTTCTGGTATCAAATCAACGCTGTAGAGGGTTTTGCCCTCAAGATTATGCAGCGCCACCGTCATCACCTCACTCTTCCCCTCAATGTTTACTGTGCCAAAAAACTGTAATCCCTCACTGGGCGGACGATTGGGTTCTAAGTCGAATGAGACACTTTGAAACTTAACTTGGGGACCAAATGTATTATCCAGTAGCTTCCGTTCAAAGGTTCCCGCGTTCAGGGGTCCAGCGACAAATTCCCAGAAGGGATTAAACTCCGTAAACTGAGCCTGATTCGGATCATAATAATGTGCCGCCGCATAATGAACATCGGCGGTTAACCACACGACATTTTTAATCTCATTTTGCTGGATAAATCGGAGTAAATCTGCCAGTTCAAACTCCCGTCCTAAGGGAGGACCATCCCCATTCGCCGCATTCTCAAACTTGGTTTCTCCATCGGGAACCATCAGTCCAATCGGCATATCACTGGCAATGACTTTCCAGGTGGCTGAGGAATTGCGTAACTGTTGTTTTAACCAACTAATCTGTTCTGTCCCTAAAAACGCTGTTTCTTCACTAGGTTCAGTCTGACGATTGGCGGTATTCGGTCCTCGGTAGCTTCGCATGTCCAGGATAAAAATATCCAGGGATGGACTATACTGAAACGACCGATAAATCCGTTCGGGATGGGTATGGTTAACATCAATCGGAGTATAATCCAAAAACGCCCGCTTTGCCCTGGCTGCTAACAATGAGACACTTTTAACCGTATAGCGGTCATCCTCTAAAAGTTGTTCCCCCGGATACCAATTATTCGTGGTTTCATGGTCATCCCATTGCACGAACTGGGGAACTTGAGCATTGAAGCGGCGGATATTTTCATCTAGGAGATTATAAACATAATTGGCGCGAAATTCTTGGAGCGTTTCGGCGACTTTAGACTTTTCTGGGGTAGTGATATTCTTCCAGATGCTACCGTCATCCAGTTGCACCTGAGCAACAATAGGGTTATCGGCATAAACGTAATCCCCCGAATGGATGAAAAAGTCGGGATTTAACTGTCGCATGGTTTCATAGATTTTCATTCCGCCCCAGTCAGGATTAATTCCCCAACCTTGACCCGCCGTGTCACCTGACCAAATAAAAAAGATATCGCGTTTGTCGATAGGCGCGGTGCGGAATGTACCAGTGACGGGGGCGCTGTAGCGATTTAAGTCGGCTAAATCCTGAAAGGTGACGCGATAGAAAATCTGTTGACCGGGTGGTAGATTGGTCAGATAGAGTCGGGCAGTGTAATCACTACTTTCTAATGCCGCCGGTCCGATCGCCCGTTGTGGATTGCGGAAGGATTCGCTGGTATCATAGTCTACAATCATCCGGCTGACGCGATCGCTCTTGCTCCAAATAATCGCCTGATCACGACTCACGTCGCCACTAGCCACCCCATAAGGGATTTGCGGACGCATTTTCTCTGAAGTGACAATTCCCGGTGCTGTACTCTGGGCTAATCCTGATTTCGATAATAGGTTAGCGGTGATCAATCCGCTACTGGTTAAGGCTGAGGTAACCAGAAAGCGGCGACGGTTGATTCGCTGATTTTTCCGTGCCATAGATAAAAATGATGCCCCAAATGCGAACAGTAGAGCAAATAATTCAATTACACCTCAGCGTTGATGACTAGACAAAACAGACAAAAGTCTTTGGTCATCAGAGGTTCAGCTTCTTTGCGCCGTTGGTCAATTTACACTTGAATGTCCTCATTTTAAGCGCTTTTTTGTTAGAGAGTGAGTATCGCCTCTATAATTAACATGGTAGGCATCTGGTTCCCTGGAGTCAGGTGAGCCGACTCTAAGGTGCAGTGTTTCCAGAAACGTGTCGGGTAAGCCAGAGTTAAAAGACCTCAAACTGATCGAACGACAGTTATCGGTCAAGGTTATTTTTGAAAAGAAACAAGAATAACTGATTCGTCGGTAAACTTCCTGTCGGTGAATTAGCGACTATCTTGGAAAAAATAAACAATGAACTCAGGGTGGATTGCCAGAGAAAGAATAAGACAAGTTAGTGGGGTGCTGTTTTCAATGCGATGGTTAATTAGACTTGTCTAAAAATTAGTCAAAGACCCTTTGAATCGTGGGTTGACGTGTAATTTCTGGACGTGTCTAGTGATGAAGAAAAATTCAACAGGGGCGCTGACAAAAACGATGGTGTCGGGTTCTCAAGACGCTTGGGACAATAAACCTCTAGGCGGGCGCTATCACGTTATCGAAAAGCTAGGGGTCGGAGGGTTTGGTCAAACCTTCTTAGCGCGGGATATGCATTTGCCCGGTCATCCCCAATGCGTGGTTAAAAAATTAAAACCTCAAGTGAGCGATGATGATGAGGAGGGGCTGCAAACAGCGAGACGCCTCTTCCAAACGGAAGCTCAAGTCCTCTATCGACTGGGTAATCATGAGCAGATTCCCCGGCTTTTGGCTCATTTTGAGGAAAATCAGGAATTTTATCTGGCTCAGGAATATATTCAAGGACAACCTTTAAGTAAAGAGATAGACTCTCATCTGACGTGGTCACAGGAAAAAGTTCTATCCCTCCTGCAAGATATATTGCAGGTACTAACATTTGTCCATCAACAAAATGTGATCCACCGGGATATCAAGCCAGCCAATTTGATTCGCCGCGCCGCTGATGGCAGAATTGTGCTGATTGATTTTGGGGCGGTGAAACAGGTTAGATGTGAGTCGCTGAATCCGGAAACAGGGCTGACCAATGTGACGATTTCTATCGGCACTAAGGGATATATGCCCAATGAACAACTGGCAGGAAAACCTCGCTATAGTAGTGATGTTTATGCGGTGGGGATTATTGGGATTCAATTATTAACGGGAATTCATCCCAAACATATTAAAGAAGACTCCGATACGGGTGAACTCAACTGGCGCAAATATGCTAAGCAGATTAGTCCAGAATTTGGGGAAATTTTGGATAAGATGGTGCGCTATGACTTTCGCGATCGCTATGCAACCGCAGAAGAAACCCTGTTAGCCTTCCAGAATTTACCCGCGCCATTATTGGAGTCGGCGTCACCGCCCCAACCGTTAGTCCCTGAGTGTGAATTGCCGCCCCTGGTTGATCCCCAAGCGCCGACGGATCAGGAGAGTCAAAATTTAGCCGCTGATTCCGCCGAGACTCAGGCGTGGGAGGCGACACCAACGGAATCGACGCTGATTGAAGTCGAGGAGTCGAATAGCGAATCATCCTCGAGTCAAACCCAAGACACCGGACGCACCCAAACCTCTCAGCCCACCCCGGGGCGGACTGATGCTACCGTATCCCTAAGTCAACCTCAGGACTTTGAACCCACCGCAACGGTGTCAACAGCCAGTAGAAGCCACGGATTTCGGCAATGGTTGATGCAGCCCTGGACAATTGCCACGATCGCGATCGTGGTTAGTTCGACGGTTACCGTCACCCTGATTCTACTCCCCTCTCAATTGAATCATCAGTCTCAAATTGAGGATGTCCCCGCTGAAAGCCCTAGCCCAACTCCTTCTCCTTCTCCTTCTCCCTCCCCAACCCCCGAACCCACGGCTGAATCCTTACTCGCTGAAGCCGAAGACTTAAGACAAGCCGGAGAATACGAGAAAGCGATCCTAGTTTATGATCAGGCGATCGAACTGCAATCCGACTTCGCCCCTGCTTATTGGGGACGGTGCTACAGCCTCAATCAACTGGGACAACCCGAACAAGCCCTAGTCGCCTGTAATGACGCCCTCGCGTACCAATCCGATTATGCCGACGCCTTAGTCAGCAAAGCCGATGCCCTACGGCAACAAAACCAGATCATCGACGCCCTGCAACTGTATGGACGGGTAACGAAATACTATCCCGATTTTGCCCGAGGCTGGATTCGCTATGGCATAGCACTGCAAGGGGTGGGACGTTCCGCTGAGGCGGTTCAAGCGTTAGATCAGGCGATTGAACTGGAACGGAACTCCGCCGATGCTTGGGCAACTCGCGGTGAAGCGCTGATGGCATTAGGGCGCACCACGGAAGCGATTCCGTCTCTGGATAAAGCCCTGCAACTGGAACCGGATCATGAAAAAGCTGCCGACTTGCGTGAGAAAGCCAGGGAAAGATTGGGGCGTTAGGGTAGTAAGGGATGGGGGAACCATGTAGAGATGTGCCATGGCACGTCTGGGAGAAGACATTAAAGTAGAAATCCCTTGATCAAAAAAGACATCAGATGTAGGGGCGGGTTTAGGGATAAAATGAATTGACCAACCTCAAACTGCACAACAAAACCCGCCCTGATCCCAACCTAGATGTAGGGGCAGATTTAGGGATAACATGAATAGACCCATCTCAAAGGGGACAACAAAAGCCCCTACTGATCAGACTGACAGCGCATCAGATAGAGTTGAGCAACGGTATCGGTTGGATTAATCTTCACCACTTCAGCAAAGTGTTGAGCCGCTTGTTGTATTTGTTGCTGATAGTACAAAAACACTCCCTGTTCAAACATTGTCTTCGTCACTAACTTACTCTGTTTGATCTGAGGCTCATCGCTGTCAAAGACTTCAAAAACTGCCACAGCTTTTGATTTTCCCTTGACTTTTACCTGCTCAATAAAACGAATATGATACTCGGTGGGGTTTTGTAAACGTGCAAATGTGTAATGGGTCATTAACAGGCATACGCCATACTTTTTGGTTAGATTTTCCAGCCGGGAGGCTAAATTGACATGATCACTAATGACCGTACTATCCATCCGGTGTCGTCCACCAACCGTCCCTAGCATTAAAGAACCCGTGTTTATGCCGATGCCAATTTCCAAGGGTAGATATCCCGACTTCACCCGATTTTGATTATACTTAGCTAACCGTTGTAACATAGAAATTCCAGCGTGGAGGGCATGATCAGCACTGCCACTAAATAACGCCATAATCCCATCCCCCATGTATTTATCAATAAATCCCTGATGCTCAATAATCGCGGGTTCCATCTGGGAGAGATAAGCGTTAATAAACTTAAAATTCTCCTCAGGCGTCATCGTTTCCGACAGGGTGGTAAAGTCGCGGATATCGGAAAATAAAACCGACATCTCCTGCTCCACTTCATCGCCTAATTGGATATCAATAATACTGTCTTTCTCTAAAAGCTGGAGAAATTGACGGGGGACAAAGCGGGATAAAGCTTCGTTGAGTTGAATCAGTTCCGCTTCAACTTTTTGGCGTAAGTGCAGTTCCCGATAGACATCGCTAATATCTCGACCTTCAACAATTAGATATTCAACGATACCGCTGTCATTAAAAATTGGCTTCATTGAGAAATCAATCGTCGCAGTACGTTTGTCAGCGCCCAAGATATCGATTTCATAGCGGATAAATTCACCGCCAACCGCTTTTTCAAATGACCCTTTGACCTGAGCTTGGGTTTCGGGGGAAACTGTCCACCAGTAACAGTCCCAGAATGGTTTTCCCACCACGTCTTCTAACTGCAATCCGCTAAAATCTAAGGCGGTTTGATTAGTTTCTAAGAGAATGCCCTCAACCGAGAGCATTCCAGTAAACTGAAAGGTATGATTAAAAATTGCCCGAAATTTGCGTTCACTAGCACTGAGTAACTTAACCGATTCAGCTAACTCCTGATTCAAACGCTGGAGTTCGATATTTTTTTGAGCGAGTTGTTTATCTTGAAGATAACTATTTACGGCTTCTACAACTGTTAATTTTAGGTCTTCCGTTTCCCAAGGTTTGGCAATATAACGATATAATTTTGCATACTTAATTGCCCGTCCCACGGCTTCTAAATCAGCTTGTCCAGTCAGCATAATTTTGAGGGTTTTGGGAGAAAGGACATGAACGTGCTTTAATAACTCATCTCCCTTCATATCTGGCATAATATGGTCGGAAATAATTAAAGGAACTTCATAACCATCCTCTAACAATTCTTCAATTAACTCTAATGCTTCTTCTCCACCTTCAGCAATTTCAATCAGATACTCGTTACTTATCGCCTCTTGAAGTTCTGTCCTGAGGCTTTTGAGTATATTGGCTTCATCATCAACACAGATAATGACTGGTTTTTTGTTTATCATTTGTCATTAATCGTTTGTTATTGGTCATACTCGCTTTCATCGAGAAGCAAGCTATGTCCTTTTTCCTTGGTAAGGGGTTGAGGACTATTTACAAAAACTAATACAATATTATTTGCTTTTGTCCGACTACTTAGTTGACTATTATAGGGTTAATATTCTAGTATAAGCGTGCTTGGTATAAAATATATTTATCGTTATAAACACATAAACTAATGGGGTTTCATGTCTAACCTTATTTCTATAGAGAATTCAGTCTTACCGCTAGAATTCAAGAGGAATACAAACACTAAATTTCGTTCGACCAGGTTGACTTTCTACAGTTATGTTACCCAAATGTTTTTCAATGATTTTTTTGACAATATCCAGTCCTAAGCCACTCCCTTCTCCAGCCGGTTTAGTTGTGAAAAATGGCTCAAATATTTTTCCTTGGATTTCTTCGGGTATGCCACAACCACTATCGATAATGCTAATCTTCACTTGCTGGTTCTCTGGCGTGACATCAATGGTTAAGGTTCCCCGGTTATTCATCGCTTGTAAAGCATTATGGATCAAATTTATCCACACCTGATTCAGTTCATCGGGATAACAGGGTACAGGTGGAATTTCGGCATAGTTTCGGATCACTTTAACCCCTTGTTTGAGTTGATTGTGATAGAGAGTTAAAACGGTTTCAATCCCCTCAGTCAGGTTGACTATTATCTTTTCTCCCGACTGGTCATAACGAGAATAGGTTTTCAGCGCAAATACCACTTTCGCGGCTCGTTCTGTGGAGGTATTAATGGTAGCGGTACCTCGTTTGAGTTCGGAAAGTTTATAGGCGAGTTCTAAGATTTGCAAACTGTCCGGTCTTTTTAGCAGAGGGATGAAGGGTACAATCTCGTCAGCAATCCCCATAATCACCAGCCTCTCGGCAATAATATCGGCATCAGCAATATCCAAGTTTTCCAGTTCCCGTCTTAAGGCTCTCTTAAATTTCCGCTCTTCTTTCGTAGAGAAAATTGATTGGTGTTGTAGTGAGCGTTGTAGTAAAGCCAGGAAAATAGCGGCGTCTTCTGTAGAGAGGGATTGAAACAGTGTGGGTAAGTGATTTAGGGTTTGGTCTAGGAATTTGGCAATATTTCCGGCAGAGGAACGAATGGCTCCGAGAGGAGTATTAATTTCATGGGCAACGCCTGCAATAAGTTGTCCTAAAGCTGCCATTTTTTCTTTTTGGATTAGTTCATATTGAGTGGTTTTGAGTTCTTCGAGGGCTTGGGCGAGTTCCTGGGTTCGTTCAGTAACCTGAGTTTCTAAGGTGCGATTATAGTCGGCTAGAAGCTTCTCGGCTTGTTTACGCTTGGTAATGTCTTGAAAGGCAGCAATCGCATAAATAATTTTACCCTGTTCATCGAAAATAGGTGTTGTGTAAATTTCTAAGGGGAGGATTCTATCGGGTTGATGGAGTTCTAAATCATCAAGATAAACCGTTTTTCCTTGTAATGCATTAACAATAGGTAGAGCGTCTATCGGGTACAGTTGATTGGTATTGGCTTGATAAATTTTATACGCTTGACTGAGTTCCTCTTTTTTGGCTTCTAAATGAGAGGAAATTCCTAATAATTTTTGTCCCGTCTGGTTCAAATAACATATCTGACCATTAGTTTCATGAACGGCAACTCCTACAGGTATAGCTTCCAGGAATTGTCTTAACCGATTTTCGTTTTCTTCCAAGGTTTGAAAATAATCTTGTAATTGAGACGCCATTTTATTAAACGAATGTGCCAATTGACCGAGTTCATCTTCTCGGTTAATCGTGACCGTTTGATTAAATTCTCCTTGAGCAATTTTTTGGGAGCTTTGGTTGAGTTGAATGATCGGTTTGGTTACCCAAAGTGTAGAAATAAATCCAATCACGGTTGCCAAGATTAAGGCTAAGATACAAAGAAAAATTGTTTGACGTTTACTCGCATTGATTTCTTTTAAGAAATCCGACTCAGCGACCACGACTACGACAAACCAGTTCAATCCAAATTCATCTCGATAAGGACTGACTTGTAGGAAATATTTTTGGTTGTTAATAACTATAGTTTTAACAATTAAACCATTGATCGTGGGATTGTCATTTAATAACCTATTTGAGATATATAAAGCAGTTTCTTGAGTGATTGTATCTTGACTATTAATAGCCAATACTCTTTCTAGTTGATCATTTTGAGCTTTTGCTAACTGTTCTAAAGTAGAGGTGGCAACCAAATAGCCTGATTCATCAATAATAAAACTCTGACCCGTCTTGCCAATTTTTAATTGTTGTAAAAAATTACTAATAGCCGTCAAATAAAAACTACTATTAATAACGCCTTGAATATTGCCCTGAGTATCATAAACGGGTTGTACGGCTGCTAAGGTTAACCCTTTTGTATCTAATTGAGGAAAAATATCACTCCAAACTTCGGCTTTTGCTTCTACTGGTTTTGTATACCAAGGTCTAATTGTTGGGTTATAATCTTTACTAATACTGATTTTTTGGATGTATTCTCCTCTTTTATTCACCTCATAGGTATGTAAGTTATAATTAGTAGCAGGATTTGACTTCATCACTACTAATTGTTCATTATTTCGTAATTCTACTCCAATAAAATCTTTGGCTTGGCTGCCAAATACTATACTGGTAACATTGTCAAAAATTTGTAATTGTCGTAAAAAATATTGCTCTATTTTTTGAGTATTTTCTAAATCGAAAGTTTTTAAGTTTAGCAATGTTTTATTGGCTTCATTAATTTTATGAGGTAAGCTTAAGTGATCGGAAATATTGTCTTTAATATGATCATTGCTTTTTTCCATTAATTGATTCGCTAAATTGTTCACTGATTTTTGTCCATTTTTAAAAGACAAATAACCCACCAATCCTACTGCACCAAGAATTTGCAGTACAAAGGGTACAATAAGAACTATCCGTAAGGGAAGTTTATTAATAATAGAACCATAGCTCATAAGTAGGCGGGGACAATTAAAGTTAACGGTGGGGAATTCGCTTTCGCGAGAAGCAAGCTACGTCATTCGTCATGTGTCATTTGTAAGGGTTTGAGGCTTGTTAACATAACTTCATAAGGTTGAGTTTATTTCCACTAACCTACTTAGATCATTTTTCGTGGGTTAATTTCATCCTGACCGTCTTATGAGTCAAGTTGGGCTAAACCGGATTTTAGGATTTCTATTAATTCAGGTTCAGACCAAGGCTTAAATAAGCAGCAATGGAGGTTGGCTTGCTCTTTGGCTCGTTGAATGGCAACTTCATCGGCTTGACCCGTGAGCATAATTTTAACTACGTTAGGAAATTGCTGATGCACTTTAATTAGAAACTCATCTCCTTTCATCCCAGGCATTAACCAATCCGAGACAATAATAATAATTTGCATTTCATCCTCGATGAGTTCATCGATGACTTCTAAAGCCTCATCCGCATCTTCCGCCACTTCGTAGCCGTAGGCATTGCCAAATGCCTCCATGATTTGCGTTCTCAGACTCTGTAAAATGTCTTTTTCGTCGTCAACACATAAAATAATGGGTTTACTCATTGGTCATTCGTCCTTAGTCATTGGTTATTCGTCTTGATTGTCAGTCCTGGGTTACGGCTAAGACTGCATGGGGAGAAAAACATTGAAGGTTGTCTGACCTGGCTGGCTTTCTACAGTCAGGTTGCCCGCATGCTTATCAATGATTTTCTTGACAATATCAAGTCCTAAGCCACTTCCTTCTCCGGTCGGTTTCGTGGTAAAAAATGGATTAAATATTTTCCCTTTGATTTCTTCGGGTATGCCACAACCACTATCGGTAATGCTAATCTTAGCCTGTTGATTCTCTTGAGTGACATCAATGGTTAAAGTTCCCCGGTTATCCATCGCTTGTAAGGCATTATGGATCAGATTTGTCCACACTTGATTTAATTCATCAGGATAACAAGATACAGGTGGAATTTCGGCGTAGTTTCGGATAACCTCAACTCCCTGTTTGAGTTGATTGTGATAGAGAACTAAAACCGTTTCAATCCCCTCAGTCAGCTTCACTCTTATCTTTTCTCCCGACTGGTCATAGCGAGAATAAGTCTTCAGAGCAAATACTACTTTCGAGGCTCTGTCGGTGGAAGTGTTAATTGTAGCAGTACC
Source organism: Coleofasciculus sp. B1-GNL1-01 (assembly GCF_040220235.1). Lineage (NCBI taxonomy): Bacteria > Bacillati > Cyanobacteriota > Cyanophyceae > Coleofasciculales > Coleofasciculaceae > Coleofasciculus > Coleofasciculus sp. B1-GNL1-01. Next base: position 80,389 of record NZ_JAVJTO010000004.1, on the reverse strand, counting down.
TCGTTTGAGTTCAGACAGTTTATAGGCAACGTCTAAGATTTGACAACTATCCGGTCTTTGTACCAAGGGCATCAAGCTGGCAATTTCATCTGTAATTCCCATAATGACTAGCTTCTCAGCAATGATATCGGCATCAGCAATGTCTGAGTTTTCCAGTTCCCGTCTTAGGGTTCTCTTCAACTTACGCTCTTCTTTCGTGGAAACTGTTGATTGCTGTTGCAGTGAGCGTTGCAGTAACGCTAGGAAAACAGCAGAGTCTTCTGTTGAGAGAGATTTAAGCAGTGCGGGTAACTGTTCTAGGGTTTGGTCGAGGAATTTAGCAATCGTTCTAGCCGAGGATCGAATGGCTCCTAGAGGAGTATTAATTTCATGGGCAATGCCTGCAATGAGTTGTCCCAATGCCGCCATTTTTTCTTTTTGAATCAGTTCATCTTGGGTTGTTTTGAGTTCTTCGAGGGCTTGGGCGAGTTCCTGGGTGCGTTGGGTGACTTTTTGTTCAAGGTTGTTGTAGAGTTGAGCATTATCCATGGCGATCGCAGCTTGCCCGGATAAGAGTTGTATAATTTCTAATCTATCAGGAGTAAAAGCGCCTGTGGTGAGATTATTTTCCAGATAGACAATACCACTGAGTTGACCTTGATTGATCAGTGGCGCACATAAAATAGATTTAGTTGAATTCAGTTTGATATAGGGGTCATGAGTAAAGTTTCCATGTTGTGCAGCTTCCTTCTCAACAATAGTTTCTTTAGTACGGGTGACATAGTGAATAATAGATGTGGGTAAATGTTTCTCAATAGGAATGGACTGTAAAACTGTAACGTTGCCAGAATCAACCTTGCCAGACGCTTCAATTACCCATTCTCCTGTTTTATTTAAAAGAATAAATCCGGTTTGCGCCCCACCATTTTCAATGAGAACTTTCATCAAGTTGCTGAGTAATTTATCTAGCATAGTTTTGCCGGAAATGGCGGGGGATGCTTTCATGACGCTGGCTAAATCTAAGGATGTGTGGGGCTGAATTTATTATCCTGATAGTGACATAAAGATCACTGATTTGCACCTATAAAACCTGTGATGCTTTAGATAAGCGGAGTTGCAGCTATAAAGAGAGTTAGCAAAATCTTGTGACTCAGATTACTGTTACTGGCGCAATCGTGATGTTCATCGACACCCTGTCAAAATTCACGTTGCTGCCGATATGTCCCTGATGTTTTATTGGGTATTACAGCAGTTTGCTCTGCTATGCGGTACATTGTCGATCCCCCTAAATCCCCGTGCAATAAAAGCGAAGCATCCTCTGGCTTCCCCCTTTTGAAGGGGGACGGAAGGGGGATCTGAAGGGGGACTTTGATCTACTGTACTTTATTACAGCGCAAAGCGCTGTATATAACATTTCAACATTATTTTACTCTGATTATAACGATAATTTAAAAAACTAATAGTAATACAACAATATTACTCTGAAATACAGGGCTTGCTGTTAGGCTAACCTTGAACCCCAGACTCCGCACGTTAAATTGTAGTATGCCAAGTCGTATCCAAATTCTGGGTAGCTCGGTGAACGTTTTACCTATATAGCACTACGGGATACGGAAAGGACATCAGTTAGTCCAAGAGGAAACAGGGAACAGTACAGAATGTCCACGCCCTGTCTTAGTACTACTATATTTCAGTGTTTGTGTTCGCCAAGCTACCCGATCGCCGTAATCATTACACATTAAATCGTGAATGGCAAAATAAGGGGAGCCTTCTTTGGTTGGACTAGGGTGTGGATTGGGATGTCTTAGCGGCTTGAATCTCCTGTGCTACGGCGGCTAACACCGCATCATGAATCGCCCCGTTACTGGCAATAATCCCCTGATTGTTGAACAGCTTCGTCCCACAGGCAAAGTCTAAGGGTTTACCATACATATCGGTGACTCGTCCCCCGGCTTCTTCCAAGACCACAACACCCGCCGCATGATCCCAAATATTTTGCCGTTTTGAGGACTCCAGGGGAAACGGTAAACGGATGTAGAGATCGGCTTCCCCTCGTGCAATAATGCCGTATTTGACCATGGAATCAATCTGGAGGGAGGGGGTTGTAAAACCTAGGGATTGAGTGATAGCGGCTTCCAATTCGGGGTTCCCATGAGACGATTCTACGCTTTTGACTAATCGCAGCGACTCAATGCGATCGCATTCATTGACACGGATCGTCTGAGGTTGACCTCCGGCGAGGGGGATGAGGGTTGTCCCTTGTCCTTTGACACCGACAAACAGAACGCCGCGATCGCCATCCGGTTGCTGGGGATGAATCGGAATCGCCGGACATCCTAACACCCCCAGTTTGACCTCACCGTCTTCAATTAACGCTAAGGCGATCGCGTAATTGTCACCCCGCACATAACCTTTTGTCCCATCAATCGGATCAAGTGTCCAATAGCGATCTGCCACTTGACCCGTACCCCGATCAATCCAGGTGATAATTGTTTCCGGTGTCGCTTCAGCAATCTGAGACTTAACATAATGCGTCACCCCTGTCAACTGCTGCGTCATCGCCGGTTGTCGCAACAAGCTAGAGTTTTCCTCACCCACGATGGAATCACCGGGAAACGCCTCGGCTAATACCCGACAAATAACCGCTTGTGTACCAAAATCAGCCACCGTCACCGGAGAGCGATCGGGTTTGGTTAGGGTTAAGGAACCTTCTTCCTGACGCACTTGTTCACACAATTGAGCCGCAGCCGTTACAGCTTGGATAGCAACTTGTTTTTCTCGTTGGTAGGACATGGTTTATGCTGAGATCCTATCTTGACCCCGTTAGTATAGAGGTTGTTCGCTCTCAATAGGTTAAGGAGAATGTCGCTGACCTTAAGAAGAATGTCACTGACTTAAGCGTTTGTAGTGAGCGCTTTAGCGCTTGAGGCACGCTTCGTGCCGACTACGAACTCATATTATTTCAGTGCTATTCACCTTAAGAAGCCTGCCAATAACTTTCTTATCTTGGAGCTAAAGCAAGAATCGAGCTTACTAAGTAAGCCTTTGAACCCGTTTTAACGGGTTTAAGCTTTTAGCCCCAACTTTAGTTGAGGGCTTTAGTTGAGGGCTTAAATTGTCTCTGATTGTTCCATTCCCTGAGCCTCTTGACTAGAACTATCAGAATCAGCATCGGTATTAGCCGCGATCGCCAAAGTATTCTGGGATTTTTTTTCGTTCAAAGGATTGGAGAAAAAATCTCCCGTCTGAGGTGGTAACGTGGGGTCAAGTACAATTTCCGCCAAACTTTTCACCACACCCGTCACCGGAATCGCCAGAATGACGCCCAAGATTCCGCCAATTTTAGCCCCCAATAACAAAGACGTTAGAATAATCACGGGCGATAAACCCGTTAAGTTGCCCATAATTCGGGGAGCAATTAAATTATCTTTGATCTGCTGCAAGGCGACAGATACTCCCAAGACTTCCAAAGCTAGCCACCAATCAATAAAGGCGACAACAATGACTACAGTAGCAATTCCCAGAGTGGCACCAACAAAGGGAATAATCTCCATAAAGCCGATAAAAACAGCAAACAGCAGAAAAAACGGCACTTGTAATAAACGGAAGCCCAAGGTTAATGTTGTTGCCATAAATAACCCCAGTAAGAGTTGACCAGATACAAACCGCTGAAGATTGCGTCGCAGTGCTTGAGTTAATCCATAACGAATTTTGGCAGAGACAATACTGGTAATACCGCGCCATAGTCGTTCACCATCAATGAGCATGTAAAACGACAGAACGAGGACTAAAATTAAGTCGATAAACCAGCTAAATGTCCCCACAACTAAGCCCAAACCTGTGGACGCGATCGCTTCGGCTTGAGCTTGAATACGTGCCAACATTTGAGACCCTAAAATTCGCACATCAAAGGGCAAATTATGTTCCAAACTCCACGCTTGAAAGTCCACCAATTGCTGTTGACCTTGTTCGAGTAATTCGGGAAACCGAGTTACTAATTGCCGTCCTTGATTAAATACGGGTGGTGCTAGCGTGAGGGCAATGAAGACAACAAAAACCGCCGCGACTAAATAAACCAAAATCGCCGCCACTGTTCGAGGTAAGAAGGGTCGCAGTACCCGAACGGCATAGTTGAGCAAAAATGCAATCAGAGATGCCGTGAGCAAAATACTAATGATTTCGCCTACATAACTCAGCGCACTCAGCGTCGCCCAACCTGTTACTAACACCAGCAACCATGTGATTAGAACTTTTTGAATGGGTGAAAATATAGAATTCATCGCAGTTTTCTGGTTAGCAAAACCTGGCGTCCACTTTAAAGGGTTTAACTTCAGACGATAGAATTGCAAACGGGTACGCATTTGTGGGTGTCATGACCCCGATACCTTAGTTCCAGTGGTTAGGAACTTAGGCGGGTCAACAAGACTTTCAGTTTCCCGCCAGCCGCGTTCTCTCCCTAAGGTGAGTGTGGGATAGTTGACTATCATCACGTCGCCATTGAGTCAAATAAGACCCCAAACTTAGGGTAGCAGGTTAGCGATCAACTTTCAGGTCTAACTGGAGTTCATAACTTTCCGGGTGCTTTATGAGAGATTTTCTCACCTCATGAGATTGTCAACGACTCTAGGTTGAGAGATAATTAAGTGGCGAAATGTGGGAAAGATTTGCTCCATTTATAACTTAAGCGGGTCATGCTTAAGAGGGATGATTTTAGGAGTAGATTGTGATGGAAGTTTTCAAGCAAAATTGTTTGGCGGCATAGAACCAAGTTCAATGATCTCGGAAATCGGGGTTATTTGCTCCAAGGTATAATTTATTTGTTACCCTAATCAATAGATGAAGTTGGATAGAGCGCCTTAGCTGTAGCGCCTAGTACCCCTAGGCGGAAGTCAGGAGTCATATCTAGACGCAATATCTGGCATCTGTCAAATTTCTGTTGTCATGCCGAGGTACAACGGATTTTAAGGGTTGGTAAATTTACGCCATGCTGTGCTAAGGAACAAAAGAGTGCCATTGATACTGAATCGGGTTAAATCTCTAATGAGTTGAGGACTGAATTAAGTCTATGCTATAAATAGAGTCTTTGAAATCTTATTGGGTGGAGTAGATCGAGTAGAATGAAACAAGTGGGAACTCATCTGGTCGTTGACGCATGGGAAGCGCCTGAAGACCTTCTCAATGATCCTGAGGGAATTCGCCGCGCCTTAATTGATGCGATTTCTGTTGGAGAAGGAACTCTAATTGATTTATGTGTACACCAGTTTAGTCCCCACGGAGTCACGGCGACAGCGACATTGGCGGAGTCTCATATTGCCATCCATACTTGGCCCGAACATGGTTATTTTGCCGCTGATTTATTTTTTTGCGGCTGCGGTAAGCCAAAGGAAGCGATGAAACTGCTACAAACAGCGCTCCAAGCTAAGCGGGTGCGAATGAGAGAAATTGTACGCGGTTTTGAGAATATGCCGGAAATTCAGGAGCGAATTGAAGAGTCAGTCTATCAGATGGTGAGTTGATATCCTCCCCCACTAGCCCTAATTAGGGGCTGCTGAATCAGTGTTGTGGTAAGGGGGAGCTGGGGGAGCAATGTAGAGACGTAGCATGCTACGTCTGGGAGCTGGGGAAGCAAGGGTACATTTTTCCTGAGCAAGGTGATGCCATACTTATGAAGGATGCTACGCCATTTCCTAGAAGAAAACCCTCTGTAAATAAAGCTCAAAGTATTGATGGGCTTTGCGGTTTTGAGTTTGTGCAGCAAGCCCTAATTAGGTATAGTAGGGGATTACGAGGTTAAGTAAAGTCACCTGGGAGAAAAAACCATGTTCGAGACAATTATTGTGTTTGTCTTAGGTTTGACTCCCCCAGTGCTTTCGATATGGGTGATGCGTAGAGCCAAGGAGCAAGCGCAAATCCGGTTAAGAAACTCGATTCAAGCATCAACAACGGCTAGGGTACTGCCAAGAAATCCATTACCGCCTGATCAGTATTATCTGGAAGGGGTTGGTTATTTAATTGGTGATATTACCTGTCGATTTAATGCTCGTTCGGCTTATATCCGCTGTGCGGTTAATCCGTCAGGTCCTTGTGATAACTGTTGCGACTACCAACCCAGGGAATCTTAAGGTAACATACACAACCTGTGGATTGGTAGGGGCGAGTTTAGGGATTAACCTTCCTTATTTCCTGTAACTGAACGACAAAACCCGCTCTGATCCCCAGATAAATTGGATTCAAGGTTTCTCTCGAAAATAAGCGGTAGCTGATTGAGTGATGTCTTGAATTTCACTTAAATCAGGACTCTGAATTTGACTATCCATTCCTAGCCAGAGCAGATATTCAATATTACCCGCAGGACCCGTAATAGGTGACCAAGTTAAGCCTTGATAGACCCAACCTAAATTCTGGGCGGCTGGTAAAATTTGGGCGATCGCGCCAGCCTGATCCTTAGGATCGCGCACTACGCCCTTTTTGCCAACCCGTTCTCGTCCCACTTCAAACTGTGGCTTCACCAGTAACACCACCTCACGCGGTGCTTGTAGCAGGTTCCACAAGGCTTCTAGGATTTTTGTCAGGGAAATAAACGACACATCGACAACCCCTAAATCTGGATAAATCTCCTCCTTATCCTCCTCGTCTATTCCGAGGGGTTCTCCATATAAATCAGCAGGTTGCAAATAGCGTAAATTTGTGCGTTCCTTCAAAATCACCCGGTCATCATTTCGCAATGTCCAAGCCACTTGTCCATATCCTACATCAACACCGTAAACCCGTTTTGCCCCCTTTTGTAGTAAGCAGTCGGTAAAGCCTCCCGTGGAAATACCGCCATCTAAGCAAATACGTCCGGCTACCGCTATACCAAACTCGTCTAAGGCTTTGACTAACTTTTCCCCACCTCTAGAAACATAAGGGGATTTTTGATTAATTTTAATCTCGGCGGTTGTGTCTATTTCAGTTCCCGGTTTATCAACAAGCTGCTGATTCACCCGCACTTCTCCCGCCCGAATCAGCCGTTGTGCCTGTTGTCGGGATTCGCATAAGTTAAGGTCTACTAATAAGGTATCTAGTCGTTGTTTCAAGCGTCTAATCAATCAATAGATAAATTTACCCTATTATCATAAGTAGTCGGACAAAAGTAAAGTTAACCTGAAGTTCCCCCCGTCCTTGAATGAGTTGATCTCTGGCATATTAAGTTTAGGCAAAACCTGAACGCGAACCCCTGGAATGAAATATCTTCTTGACACAAATGTCTGCTTCATTCTATTTCGACTTGCGTTTTGATTTGGGTGGCGTTCGATGTGCGCCAAAATACTTTTCACTGCGGTAGCGCAGCCACACCCGCAATACTTGGGGAATCTGCTCTTTTTGTTCTTTAGTCAGCGTGTTGTAAAGGGCTAAAGCCCGTTCTCGCTCTCCCCGACAAGCCGCGTTATTATGAGCATCCCAGTAGCTACGGGCAACCCGAATCCGCCGACAGACTTCTTTTATCAGTGCTTCTCCGGTGAGGGGATTTTTCTGCTTTGCCATACTTCGATAAGAACCCACTACCCTAAATCCTAACCCGTTGTTATCCCGCCAGGGGTTCAAACCCCTGTCTCATAGCCAAAGTCCGTTTCAACGGATTGGCGGAGAGGATTGCAGTCCTCTTTAAAGGACTTAAGCTATTAGCAAGGGACTTGAGTCCCTTGCGGGTACTCCGATTATTCTTTAACCCCAGCCATAAGTTCTTTGATCTGCCAGGTTTTGTCCTGAGAAAGTTCCAGCAAAGACTGATGGTAATTTGTCAACGTCGAGCGATGCCCCACACTTAAAAACGTCGTCCCTTTCGCCTGCAAATGGTGATATAACCGTTCCTCATTCCCCAGATCCAAGGCACTGGTTGCTTCGTCCAGAATAGCGTACTGGGGTTGGTTCAGCAGCAACCGGGCAAAGGTTAACCGTTGTTGTTCACCCAAGGAGAGAACATCTGCCCAATCCTGTTCGGCATCAAACCCGCCAAACCGTTCATCTAAACCCGCTAAGTTCACCTGCTCTAAAACTTGCTGCAAGTGTTGCTCCTCAACTTCAATGTCGGTGTTAGGATAGAGCAATTGATCGCGGAGAGTTCCCAGCACCATGTAAGGACGCTGGGGTAAAAATAGAATCTGGTCGAATTTGGGTCGAATAATTTTACCTTTACCAGAATCCCATAACCCCGCGATCGCTCTTAGCAGTGAACTTTTGCCACAACCACTGGGTCCCATGACTAAAAGTCCTTCTCCAGTCGGTAACTCTATTGACAAATCTTCTACCAACGTCCGTTGATAATTAGGCGTTTGCAGGCTCAAGTGTTCAACTGCCAGCCGCTCTGCCTCAACCCTCTGAATCTGTGGCTTCTGCTCATCCGATACCTGGGTTGCTTCTGTCTGTTCTAAAAATTCGGCAAAGGTATAGAGACGGTTAATTCCAGCACCAAAGGTGGTTAATTGCTGGAAACGGGCAACTACAACATTAAGGGAAAAGAAGACGCGGATAAAGGCTCCCTGCGCCTCAGACACTTTACCCACCTCCATTTCTCCAGCAAAAATCGCCGGGGCGACAACTAGGGCAGGTAGGATAAAGGGGATGAATTCATAGGCATTGGTGAGAATATTCAAATTCAACTCCCAAACCAGCAGCCGTTTGACATTCTCAAACACATCAAAAAACCGCTGTTTAACCTGATTCGACTCCTGCTCCTCCCCCTGATAAAACGCGATCGCTTCGGCATTTTCCCGAATTCGCACCAAGCTAAACCGGAGATTCGCTTCCCGCTTGAGTTGTTCAAAGTTGAGTCGCACCAGGGGCTTACCAAATACAAACGTCGTCACCAGGGTTCCGATTAGCGCATACAGCACCAGAAAAAACACCAACGGTTTAGAAATGCCCCAGAGTACACTGCTGAACGCAATCACCGACAGCACCGACTCCACCAACACTAGCAAAAAGGTGAGAGACTCTTGGGTAAAACTCCTGACATCTTCGGCAATTCGCTGATCTGGGTTATCAATCTCGGTTTTACCGATGTGCAGATTGTAATAGGCGCGATCGCGAAAATAGTTATCCACGAATCGATGGGTAAGCCATTTGCGCCATTGTAGGCTGAGGCGATCGCGTAAATAGGTATAGCCCGCCAATAGAGGTGCATAAATCACCAGCACGCCGATGAAAATGATCACCGTTTGCCAGAAGCGAGCTTCATCCTGGGCGGAAAGGGCTGAGATTAATACCCCTCGCTTGTTATTGAGTAGGACACTCAATCCCGTATAGGCTAGCAGAAACAGCACCACACTCAGGAGTAACCCTCTGGCAAGCCATTTCTCATCCCCTAACCAGTAGGATTTGGCGATCGTCCAGAATTGCTGGAGTACCTTGAAATTCAATCGATCCATCGGCTTGTTTGGGTGACAACTCGGTTTACTGGAAGACAATCACTAACGGCAAACTTGGGTACAATCTGCTCAACTATGGGTGTGACTTATCTCTAGGCAATTGTTAAATTATGCTACAAATTTCTAATACTGTGAGTATTCCAGAGGATGAGATTGAGATGAGTGCGATGCGCTCTCAAGGGGCAGGGGGGCAAAATGTAAATAAAGTGGCGAGTGCTATTCACCTGCGCTTTGATATCCAGGCTTCCTCGCTACCCGATCGCTACAAGGAGCGGCTGTTGAAACGTTCTGATCAGCGTATTAGCAAAGACGGGGTGATTATCATCAAAGCCCAAAAACACCGCAGCCAACAGCAGAATCGGGAAGAAGCGCGGCGGCGATTGCGAGAGTTGATTAAGAGTGCGATCGCACTTCCCAAACGCCGTAAACCAAGCAAGCCCACTCGAAGTTCTCAACGGAAACGTCTGGACAGCAAAAGTAGGCGATCGCATATCAAAGCGATGCGACGAAAGGTAACGGATGAATGAAACCTTGCTCTTTAACTATCCTGCCCGACTGTTTAGACGGACATGATATAACTTGGATTAATCGGCGATCGCTTCACCTGTACCAAAACCCGTAAGCTGGCGCACTTCAGGTTCATGGAAAGCCAAAACGATATCTTGTTTCGGTACTCCCATAGCGACTAATCGGTTGGCAAAAATCAACATGCAGAATACAGCCAAAATCACGTTTATTCCCACGCCAACCAACATAAAGCAGTTGATAGTGATCCTGCTGTGTATCAATATGATCCCACCGCGCTTGATATCACAACAATCCCCGATAATGAACAAACACTAAAATAGCTGCCCAGGAACCCAAGGCGACTTTTACGGCGACAAGGATATTGAGCAGGGGGATAATCCCGCCACTGAGCAGTTTGCCTAACTCTCCGTGGGGTAACTCATATCCAGCTAGCGTGATCACCGCCAGGACAATGAAAACCAGCACCGAAACCTTCTCCCATCTAGAGGCGTGCCAACGCTTATAGATTTCCTGCATCCACTCCGTTGATGAAGTAATCGCCACCAAACCGATCGCGGTTCCCCCAGCTACCCCAGCGGCAAACCCACCACCAGGGCTAAGATGTCCCCGAATCGCTAATTCGATACCCACCAACGCGGAAATGGTTGCTCCCAGACGCGCCAAAATCATCGAGGGTTGATCGGTAAACTGATAGACAGTGCAGAACGGCTTTTCATCCGCCAGCAGAAACCGCACACCCATAATTGCGATCGTAAATACCACCACTTCAAAGATGGTGTCATACAACCGATTCCGGAAAATGATACCCGAAACCACATTGGACACGCCACTGTCTTCTACAACGGCTTCGACGATAGAGATATCTGATAAATCCGGTGCCAAATTTGACATATTGGGCGTGATTAGGAATATAACGTACAGCGCTATCCCGGCTGCAATGTAAACCCATTTCATTAGTGTTTCTCCCCTGAATCTGGTGTATTGATATAGGTTAAATGTGTCGCAGGTGACGACAGTTCGGTTTGCATGATGTCATAGAGGCGTTGAACCCGAGTCGCGGTGTGATAAGATGGCGTCTCAGACTCAGGTACTGTCGGGTCTTGAGGCTCAAGTTTTGCTTGATGCGATCGCGTACAGGTAGCATGAATTTCTTTCTCCATCAGCGCCCGTTGTAATGCCTGCTGATCTGTGTACGGGACTAACTCGACACGCATATAATGTTTGCTAAAAATGCGGCGTAAATCATCCATCAGTTCCCCAAAATGCCGCTCAACTTCTTCCGTAGTCGGCACTTTATCGCCACCGTCTTCAAGTACACCCAGACGCATCGTTAAAGATGAACGCACCGCCACGGCATATAGCGTAATCGCCAGCATCGTACCCACCAAAGCTTCAGTCAACGCCACATCCGCCGCGCCCAACACTGCATAAACTAATGCCGCCACCGCTCCCAAAATGCCCCGAATCACCAAAGCATGGTAAGGATTCACCTGAAAGATCAACATACAAGAAGCTAAGGGCAGCAGCGCAATAATCACATAGATATCACTTTCATTCATAGTCAACCTCCTTCCCACTACTTGAACAGTACGCCAACACATACCCCAGCACTGTATTCCAAATCGCCAAGGAGATGATGGCGAGAATCAGTAGGGGCCACTCACTGGGTATTTTTAGCAACAATCCGACGATAATACTCATTGAGCCAAGAGTATCTGCCACCGAAAGAGTATGCAGTTTAAATAATACCGATCGGTGACCAATCAACGGAAAAGTTCCCCAAAACCAGAAGACAATTCCTAACCCGATACAGATATAACTAAGCACGTTGATCATAATAGGACTCTTCTGCTAAATCACTCATGCGTTTCAGGATATGTGCCAACAACATTAATCCGGCATTTCCCACACTTAGAATAATCACCCCCACAACTCCGATCATCCAGTCATCCCGTAATACAGAAACAACCAGAATCATGATTGAGGTTTTAGTCGCGATACTGGCAAACGCCAACATTTTTTGCCAAATATCATTATCCTGCCATGCCTCATACATGGGGATTAGCAACGCCAACATCATAGTAATTAAAATTAAATTCATGTTCGTTTTCTCCGGCTAATTCGGTGGACTTCATAGGAGCCTTCCTCGTGGTATTTTAAAACAATAGTCTTGGGGGTAAACGTAATTAAAAATATATCCAGAAAAACCAGTCCAGGTGTACGCTGGGGTTTGACCCGTTCCATAATTACATCTTCGTACTTATGAGGGCGGAACATAATTTCAAATGCCTCAAAATATGCCTGGGGAATTGCCACAAGTACCTCACCCAGCACCCGTAACCAATCCTTTAAGGATTCCGGAGTTTTGGGGCGTCCTGGTAATAGAAAGGCGACGGCGATACCAATGATGATATTTGGCACACTCAGACTAGCGGTGAGCAAAAACCAAATGGCTAATCGCAATATCAAATTCAGGTGTCCAATCATATTTTGTCATTGGTCATTGGTCATTGGTCATTTGTAAGAGTTTGAGATTAAACGAATACCATTCCGAACAGCAACAGCAACATTAAACTCATCAGCCCAATCAGATGATCGAATTGCTCAAGCATACGAGGGAGTTTTATGGCAAGTCGTTTGAAAATCAAAAAATATGCCAACCATCCAAGTGCGATAGTGACTAGGGGTTTCACTATATTCTTAACCGTATACGCCTCGTAATACACAACATTTGCTAAAATTAAACCCCCGATTAATAAGATCATGGCTAACCAGAAACCGGGTTTGACATTTCCTTCTCCTTGTGATTTATGAGGCAAAAAGATGAATTTAGCAAAGGATATTGCCGTTCCAAAAGCCGCAATGTTCATGCCAATCACTTGCCAGCGCAAAAGATTTTCCATCGTCAAAACCTTCGCTCCAAAACCCGACAATAGAGGAAAGCCGGAGATAGAGAAACTAGCGATGACTAAAGCAATCCAAATTGGGGTATTAATCGGTTTATGGTGCAGTTCTTTGAGGTTACGGCTGGGTAAGGTTCCCGCGATGAGGAACAGCGCTGATTTAACTAACCCGTGGGTTAGCCCATAAAAACCACCGACTTCGGGTGCTGCTAGGACAAAGCCTAACTGCGAAATCGTGTGAAATGCCAACATTCGCTTGGTATCTTTTTCAAAGACGGCATAACCGACTCCTAGCACGGCTGTGCCTACGCCGAAGATTCTAACAATGGGATCAATCTCTGGTACCATCAAAGCAAAGCGCATCAGGGGAAACACCCCAGCTTTTACCACAACCCCCGATAGCAATGCTGACACCGGAGTCTCGGATTCCGAGTGGGTCAAGGGTAACCACAATCCCGATACAAAAATACCCCCCTTACTCAACAGTCCCATAAAAATCAGGGCAATTGCCTCGATGGGAGCATTGCTCAAACCCTCATAAGCAAAGGAGTAATTCGCCTCATACACCAACACCGCACCCATCAGATAAAACAGCATTGCTACGTTGCTGATCAACAGATAGCGCAACCCCACCCAAATCGAACGATTGGTTCGGGGATAGGCAATTAACAGAAATGCGGCAATACTAATCACCTCTAACGCCACATATAAGCTGACGAAATCGGCACAGACAAAGGCGGCATTGACACAGCCATGTAAAATAATCATCTGTGTAAAAAAGAACGCCGTCTTATTCGTGTGCCAACAGTAAAGGATAACGGCGCTTGTGACCAAGGCATTGGTGAATATAAAAAAAGCGCTCATTTCGTCAGCGATTAGGGTGACGCCGAAACTATCCAATAATGGCAGGGTTAAGGTTGACTGAGCCACAAATAAGTGAGATGCATATCCAGCCGAAGCTAGGGCGACGCCCAGTGCGAGATATCGGTCAAGTTTAGGGAACAGATAAATGCTGAACCCCACAAATAGCGGTAGTGCTATCCAGACAATCGTCAATGTATTCATGGGGTGTTGTGCTTCTCAATCTCGCTGCTTTCTAAGGTGGGATGATCCCGTGCTAGCTTCATCACGCCAACCAGCATCAGCGCTTGAATCGAAAAGCCGATCACAATCGCCGTCAAGATCACCGCTTGAGGAACTGGATCAGAGTAAGCGCCATTTTCGACGTGGGAAATAATCCCATTTTCGACGGAAATAATCGGTGTGAACAAGGCTTCACCTTTGCGTGATGCGATCAGCACGTAGTAGGCAATAACCCCCGTACTCATCACATCCATGGAGATGATCTTCATCACCAGGTTTTTTTTCAGGATGATGCCGAAAAATCCGCACAGGATGGTGGCAAATATGCAGGCTTCTAACACGGGTATGCTGTCCTGGAAAAAGGTGCTAAATCATATATAGCACGTTTTAATAGTGCTAACCAAGACGGACACTATTGGAAAGTGTCAATGCCAATTATAGACTCATGCCACAGCAACGGATTGGTTTGAGCAGGGGGAGCAGGGGGAGCAGGGGGAGCAGGGGGAGCAGGGGAAGCTGGGGAAGCTGGGGGAGCAGGGGAAGCTGGGGAAGCTGGGGAAGCTGGGGAAGCTGGGGAAGCTGGGGGAGAAAAAATTGGGCGGGGTTCATGAATTTATCTCCCTTATGCCAATACCATCTTGAATAAAAGAATCAACGCTAGACTCATCACTCCCATCACCCCAATCAGATGCTCCAATTGCTCAAACATACGGGGTACTTTGAGTACCACTCGCCGAAAAATCAAACCGTATACCAACCCTCCAACGGCGATGATTGCCAGGTTTTTGGTGATATTTGCTAGGGTGTATACTTCTAAATACATTCCACTTGCGGCAATCAGCGCAGTGAGTAGTAGTAGCACTGGAGTCCAGAAACTGGAGCGAACAGGCTTCCCTTTTCCATGGGGCAGAAGGATGAATTTGGCATACACCATCGCGGTTCCCACCGCCCCCAGGTTCATGACAATCCATTGCCAAGGTAGGACGTTTTTCAACGTTAATACCTTCGCGCTAAAGCCGACGAGCAAGGGAAAGCCCGAAATTGATAGGCTAGCCATGACGAGGGCAATCCAGAGTCCGGTATTCATTGGCTGCTCTTTAAGTTCCTTAAAGTTTCGGCTGGGTAAGTTACCCGCGATCAAAAACAGCGTTGATTTCGCCAATCCATGGGCTAGGGCATAAAAACCGCCGACTTCCGGTGCCGCGAGTATCCAGCCTACTTGGGAAATCGTGCTACAGGCTAACGTGCGCTTGGTATCTTTTTCAAAGACGGCATACCCGACTCCCAGCAGTGCAGTTCCCACACCGAAAAGTCTAACAATGGGATCAACCTCTGGCACCATCAACGCAAAGCGCACCAGAGGAAACACGCCCGTTTTCACCACAACCCCCGATAGCAACGCGGATACGGGGGTCTCGGATTCGGAATGGGTTAAGGGTAACCACAATCCCGATATCAAAATGCCCCCCTTACCCAGCAGTCCCAGAATAATCAAGGCAATTGCCTCGATGGGTGCATTACTCAACCCCTCATAAGCAAAGGAATAATTTGCCTGATAAACTAAAACCGCACCCACTAGATAAAAAAGCATGGCTACATTGCCGACAAACAGATAGCGTAAAGCCACCCAAATGGAACGATTGGTTCGGGAATAGGCAATTAACAGAAATGCGGCAATACTAATGACCTCTAACGCCACATATAAACTGATGAAATCGGCACAGACAAAGGTGGCATTGACACTGCCATGTAAAATAATTGCCTGTGTATAAAAAAACGCCGTCTTATTGGTATGCCAACAGTAGAGGATAACGGCAGTTGTGACCAAGGCATTGGTCAATATAAAAAAACCGCTTAATTGATCAGCGACTAGAGTGACGCCGAAATTATTTAATAATTGCAGGGTTAAGGGCGATTTAGCCACAAATAATAACTGCAACGCATATCCAGCCGAAACCAAGGCGACGCCCAGTGCGAGATATCGGTCAAGTTTGGGGAACAGATAAATGCTGAACCCCACAAATAGCGGTAGTGCGATCCAGGCAATTGTCAATGTACTCATGGAGTATTGTATTTCTCAACCTCGCTGCTTTCTAAGGTCGGATGATATCGTGCTAGCGTCTTTTTTAAGATGATGCCGAAAAATTCGCCCAGAATAGTGGCAAATAGGCAGGCGGCTAACACGGCTATGCTTTCCGGTGAAAAGGTGCTAAAACATTTATAGCACCTTTTAATAGTGCTATAAAAGACTGACACTATTGAAAAGTGTCAATATCAACGATAGACTCATACCACACCAACGGGTTGGTTTGAGCAGAGGATCGACATGATAAAACATGCAATAGTCGGCTTAAAGAACCGATTCGTGGCAAGTCAATACTTAACCTCAGCCCTGAGTCACCGAATACCGTTGGCAGCTGAAGGACTGAAGGTGTACCGCCGGAACCTTTCTACTCTTGCTATCAGGACACTAAAACCGTGACCATTTTGGATGTATCAACACCGTTTCAATTGGTTGGACGGCAATCGCAATTCCAGCGAATCATCCAGGTTTTAGCCCATGAGGGCAACCTGTTGATTGTGGGAGTACCGGGAAGCGGACGGCGGAGTCTGGTACGGCTAGCGGCTCGGGAAGTTGGTGTGAAAATCCTGGAAGTTGACTGTATCCGGGTGACTGATGGTCAACGCTTCGTGCAATTGTTGTGCGAGAGCATCAATCAGACGTTTTTCAGTACAACGGCTCACGCTCTCATGCAAGAGTGGATTGAACACAAAGCGGCTGAATTATTTGTCCTCAACGATAGTAGACGAGGTAGAGCGCAGCTAAAACCTGTTCGGGTAAAGAGTCAACAGCAGCAATGGAAAGCATTTGAGGGATTACTGGAACTCCTACAAGAATTAGCCAAATCTACAGGTGAACGGGTGGTGCTAATTTTGGAAAGCTTCCCCCACATTCGCTCTTGGGATCGTCATAGGGTGTGGGAAAATTTTTTGAAGCAAGAGATCGAGCGTCAGACTCAGGTGAGTTATGTATTAGTAGCAACGATCGCAGAAATTAGCATTCATCCCGATGAACTGGGAAATAGCTTAGAAATCGTGCAGCTAGCCCCCTTAGCCAATGATGTGGTGGCGGCTTGGGCGCAGGAGGTTCTGCATGTCGAAGGGCTAACATTCGATCCGCGATCGCAAGCCTTGGAATTGTTTGTCAATGCGGTACAGGGACATTTAGGGGATGCTTCCGCACTGGTGCGACGCCTCCAGTCGGTGCGAGTGGCTGACGGATTAATCCGCGATCGCCACATCCAGCAGGCAATTCAAGAGCTATTATCTGACCTATCCATGGTTTTCGAGTCATTACTGATGCTGCTTCCGGCGAATCAGGCGCATCTGTTGGAATCTCTGGCATTAGATCCGACTGACAAGCCCCAAAGTCGCGATTATATTCACAAACATTACCTATCCAGAGGGGGGAGTCTCCAAGGCGCGATCGCGGGATTACAACACAAAGGCTTGATTTATGGCTCCGAGCAAAATTATCGACTGGCTCTCCCTCTGTTGGCGTTGTGGCTACGCCAGCGCTTGAGTTGATTTCAAATTTAGTACCATGCCTTCAGAATAGAATTGGAGGGGCATATACAAGCAAAGTCCGCAAGGTAAGGACTAACAAAAAAGGTTGGAAACCCACGTAGGTGGGTTTGGTTTGTATAGCTGCGATTTCTAATCGCCAAGTGCAAGAGTCTATTCTTTGCTCGCACCTTGAAAACAACATAGTTTGTCCCAGCAATCTGAGCGCCAACAAAATTTCCAGCCTGAAGCTCATCAATTATGGGTTGAATATCCTTACGAATCTGACGATAATGCTTGGAGAGGGATTTCAGCCGACGCTTAAACGGCAACGTAAATCGAACCTCAACAGCCGAATTTTCAGACATCAATTCCATCCCATAATTCAGAGATAGGGAACGTTTGCCCTGCTTTCACATAACGAAGGGAATCCTTCAAATCTGCTAGAATTTGCTCATTAGGTTCTGCTTCATCAATTTGTTCAAGCTCATCGGCAAAAGCCTGTAACGATTTCAGAAGCTCTTCCCAAACATTCAGAGGAACTAATACGCCAGTTGTTTCACCATGAACGTTGGTGACATATTGCACCAGCTCACGAACCTCCGCAATCGTCATTTCGCTGTCCTCACCGCTACACATAAATGATAGCAATCTGGTTCTCCTGTGCGGTACAACCAACTGTAGGAGCGCAAGGCTTACCATTCAACTTAAGCTAAAAAACTCCCATACCTAGAGACAGACCCCTTTCTGACCCTCCCTTGGGCAAGGGGAGGGAATAACGGAACTTCTGGTTTCCCCCTTACCCAGGATTCTTGAGTCTGTTGGAGGGAAGCGATCGCATTAGTGTTAAAGTACAGAGTTATTCCAACTGTTCCAATAGTTGACTAACCGATAAAACAGGTACGGTTGCATTATAAAAATCCTGTGTATCACGGGTAACAATTGCATCTAAAGTTTGAGCAATCGCACAAGCAACCTGCACAGCATCTTCAAAATCTCTTATACCAGATGTTAAAGCTACCTCCAATACAGCGCGATCCACTGGGCAAATTTCCATCACTGCCAGTGTCATAGAGACGACTTGGTTTGCCTGCTCAACGCTCTGAGTCTGTCTTCTCGCAATGTAGAAGATATCAGTTAGCGTTGTTGCTGTAACATAACCAATAACCTGCTCAGAACCAATCGCCTGAAATAAGGCTTGTGCATCTTGCAAAAACGGCTCTCGTTCCAGTAAATAATCTAAAATAACATTAGTATCGATCAGGACTCTCACTGGATATATTTCTCCACCCGACGTTCTTCCAAGATTGCCTGAATTTGAGTATCAGTTGGTGGTGGCTGATCAGTTTTCAACAATCCTCGCATCTGGTTTATCAGGGTTTTTCGGTTGGGTTGTGGATTGAGGGTATCTTGCAGAGATTGAATAATAGCATTGACGAGTGCAAGGCGATCATTCACGGATAACTTGAAAGCCTGTTCTTTTAGTTCTTGTAACGACATGGGAATGACTCCAGCTTTCTACAGATGCTAGTCATTATATAACGATTTCCGCGCTGATGCGGCACTTCGATAAGGGCGTAAGCCTAGATCCCCTACATTCAGGTGTACGGGTTTTATTGATCAATTATCGGCTCTTAAGGGCGAGTTTTGTTGTTCAGTTATCGGCTTTTACGTTAGATTTCATCCCTTTTACGTTAGATTTCATCCCTAAACCCGCCCCTACAATTAACAAACGTGCTATGGCATTTATTTACATAAGCGCTAATTTTAGTTACGCCGACTGACGCTCTAGTAAACTTGCTGCGCTTGCCAATCTTCACTCAGCACCAACTCCCTCAAATGCTTCAAAATTCCCACAACTCGATACAGATCATTCTCCTGTCGCAGGAGTGTAAATAATTCTGATAAGCCATAACTCGGTGTCTCCTGCTTGAGCAGTTTCACAAATATAAAATGATTACCATTTGTCAACAATCCAAACAGGGGAAGGGAACTAATCGGACTTGCCATCATGTAAAGTAAAGCTTGGGGTAAAGCTGTGAGTACATCTGCTTGTTTTGGTTTGGTTTCAATTGTGGCAACCCAAAGATTACGATAAAGTACCAGCAAATCGACTCGTCCTCGAATCACCTCATCTTCATCTTCAAATGTAATTTCTACCTGCTTTTCAGCCGCAGGAACAAATGGCGCACGACATAACCCTGCTATGGACAAAACTGGAGCTAACACAGCAATTTTGACAATTTCTTCGTGCAGTGGATACTTAGCAAGGCTGAGAAAATCTGCCTTAGCTTGATCAAGCCAATGCTGTTCATAGGCTGTCAAGTCTGGTGCTATACTCTGCCACTCTGGGAAAAAGTCATAGTCTTGAACCTGTACCAGGTTAAACCTTTCTTCTAGTTCATATAAAGCTAGATTGCTTGCCTGAATAACTTCAACCATAGAGCCTTTAGATGTGTGGTGCTATCATAACGTATGGTAATTGAGAGGGAACCTACTCAGACATTGGCAAAAGTAATGTATCCTCAATTTCCTGCCTGACTTCCCGGCTGACATAACAATCGCTATTTAGGCAATCCACCAGCAGCTTATTAGCGTTGTAATACTGCTGAACACATGCTTCCTCAGTATCGCTAAACTGCCAGTCTTGCCCAATGTTACGATGTTCCAGCATAGTATTTAATAGAGACAAAGTCCAACTTTGGCAGTCAAATTCACCCCAATCATTCCAGTTTTCTTCACCTTCATTTTCTGGATTTTTGGCAAATTCCAATGGCGTAGGTAATTGCTCTCTAAGAAAGAGTAATTCTTCTCTTAGTTTTTCCTCAAGGGGATACTGAAAAACAATATATAATTCGTCATGGAGGCTTATATCACTGTCCACATTCCATTTTTCTTTGACGTCGTCCCAAAATTGTCCATAAACCTTAGCTTGGTACTGATTGAGATCGGAGTCATCATCACCCAGTATAAATGTATCTTCCTTACCCAGATAAACCCCACCATCATCATAATAATTTCCGTCATTATCATAAAAACTCAAACTTTTTATATTAACAGAACGAGTAGCTTCTTCAATTATTTGAGAAGCTAATAAAGTTTTGAGCAACTCAAAATCAATTCCTAAATCATAAGCAAAAGCAAAATCAGGATCTATACTAAAGGCTAGCGTCGGAATAGGAAATTCCCGGACGTTAGCCTGATTAGAATCAATTTCTAATCTCTGTTCAAGAGCGAGGTAAAATGCTCTAACGGAAGCCAACTTAAATGGTACTTTAACTGATCGCGCCTTCTCATCCACCCAGATTAAAAACTCCTGTAACCTCTCATTTCCTACCAACAGCCTATCAATCTGAGCTTTCATCAACCGCAACAATGCATCTGCAGGGTCTAAACTTTGAGTCGTTAGCAAAAACACTTCCCGCCAGCGCTTCTCACCAACGTGACTTACCAACTCTTGCAGCGTCAGATCATCAGCAGCATAGGGATTGCAACTCATCACAATCTTACGGGCAGTGAAATACTCGTGAAAAGTCAGATGTGAGAAGGAATAGATACCTCTTGCCCGTTCCACTAACAGCCCATGCTGTGCTTCAATCGACTTCAATACGGCTGCACTATCTATTTCCAATGCTTCGAGATCAGTGCTAGCACCTGATAAATTTTGGATATATTCGCTGATGTAGCGCTCCAGTTGCCGTTGTTTAAAAAAGTAGTTTCCCTCTTCAAAAGTTGTTCGGGCAATTTGACTGAGTAAATCTTTTTTTCGCTTTAATGACAGCCCTTTGTAAACGTGATCGCGTTCAATATTGCGCTTAACATCCCATTTTTTCAGTAACACATCCACACCGTTTTCATATAGTTCAGCGCGATTGGTAGGAAAACTGCCGGAGTCTTCAAAAACTAGACATAGCAGTGTCAGCAATAGCGGATTCGTTGCCAGTTCTCGGATAGGTTCATTTTCCTGTAGCTTGTGCAGGAACCGTTCTGCCTTAATCGGGTCGTTTTTGCTACGGAACCATTTACCGGAAAAATCAGCAATTTGCTTGTCGTCAAAGTCAGCAATTTCTACTTCTGTGAATTTCTCAAACGTGTATTCCCGTGCCGCAATCCGGCAAGTAATGACGAATTGATTTTGGGGAAACTGCTGTGAAAATACGGTAATTTGCCGCAATACCCGATCGCTATCAGCATCTCTAACCTCATCCAAGCCATCCAATAAAATTAATGCTCTACCTGCACAGACCACATTTTGTAAAGCGGGGTGCATCAGGAGTGACTGATCAAGGTACTCCAGCAAATCCGGATTCCCATCAGTTTCGGCAAAGTCTTTTAATGTGATGAATACCGGAATCCTTTCTGTCTGAAACTTCCCGCCGATGCACTGAATCGCCAGATGCTTCAGGAACGTCGTTTTTCCCGCACCTGGTTTCCCAAGAATCATCAACTTGGAGAATTGCTCAACCGCTTCCAATCCTGGAATGCGCCTTGCTCTGACATTACCCAAGCAGAAGCGATCAAACTCCTCTGGAGAGGTATCCCGCATCAGATCCGCTAATTCCAGTCCTCTCGTTTTCGTCAGTTTTTCCAAGATATTGACGCTGGTGTAGATTTTGCCTAAACCAATCGGCTGGCTCATATCCAGTACCCGCATTGTGCCACATCGCTCTCGGATGGTAGGCTCGACCTGCTTACGGATTTCTTGGACTAGAACATCAATGTCAGAGTCTTGGTTCCGGTTTGGCTCTGTTTCAAGTTCATCATCTTTCTGTGCGATCGCCTGCCAATCCAGCTTCAACTTTTCGCAGATGCGGACAAATAGTTCGCGATCAACAGGCTTACCCTTGAAAAACTTACCGATTGGTTGACGAGTGACTCCTAATGCATCTGCCAATTGCTGCTGAGTCAGACGACAGCCAATGAGCGCTGTTTTTGCCGTCTTTCTGCCCTCTGGAGAAGCCCTAAGCGATCGCTCAACCATAGCCTAATAGTAATCTTTTACTTAATTTTAGCGACATCAAGCAAAAGTCACCCATAGCGCATACACAACTCACACACGCCAAAAGCCTTGCTTTTACTTCATTTCAGCGACTTTAGAAGAGTCAACAAACTAGCAAGGTTATTGAAATGGTTGAAAATATCTTAGTTCTGGCTCTAGAGAAGTCTGCCGAAATCGTTCTGGTACTGCTGGTCGAGAAACTCTGGGCGTGGGTGCTGCGCGATCGCAAGCTTCAACGTGTCAGTAATTTTGCGAAAATGCATATTTTTATTCTCTATCTCGATTGGGTATTACTCAAAACACCGCTTAAATCTATTCCCGATCAACCAGAAGAGAAATAAATGCTCACAAGATTCTTGTGGGTTGGGTAGAGTGTAAGTATTACTGTAATCTCTCCATATCTCGTTAGCAACGGCTGATTTTTTGGTTCGACCAGCGTTTGATCGGAAGTTTAACCAGTCTGTCTTTGTGAGCTGCTTGCTTTTTTTGCAAATCATTAAAAATAGCTTTCAAATCATATTGAAATGAGCAAGCATATTCTTCTCGATATTGGTGAATTTCTTCCAGAATTTCATTTTTGTACATACCTAAATCTCCTCCTCATATCCGATAATGACTCCTTATCCTACCGCGTTTTATCTTTGTTTCGAGGGTGTTGGGTTTTCTTTCGTCAACCCGACCGACCAAGGTGACATGATCGCTCTCCCCTCATCCTCTACCTTTCCCTCAAATCGGCAAATCCCGCCGAGGATTAAACCGTTCAATTTCTAACAACTTCTGATACAGTTCTCGCGCTTGCGGAGTTGGCGTTTTCGGCACTACAATTTGAATTTCAACTAACTGATCACCCCGTTCTCCTTCTATAGGATACCCCTTATTCGCAAGGCGTAATCGTTGACCGGATTGCACCCCCGCCGGAATATTCATTTTCACGCGCCCATCCAGAGTCGGTACGTCTACAGGCGTTCCTAATACCGCTTCGGCGGCTGTCACGGGTAACTGGCAAATAATATCTGACCCTCTCAGCTTGAAGAACGGATGGGGCGAAACCGTAATAATTAAAAATAAATCCCCACCCGCGATTCCCTGACCCTTGAGGCGCACTCGCTGATTCGTGACCATGTTTCCGGGTAATTCGACTTCTAAGGATCGACCATCTTCGAGGCGAATTCGCTCAATTCCTCCGGTATAGGCTTTTTCTAAAGGTAATGTTAATCGCGCCTCTACATTTTTCGGCTGGGCGCTAGAATTAACTCGATAAGCGGTTCTACGAGTTCCAGGACGAAACGAATCTGAGGACTCAACTCGGCTTCCTGTCCGTTCTGTTCCCATACCAGGACGAGGCGGACGGCGTCCTAGAAGTTGTTCAACAAAGCTGTTAAAGTCACCAAACTCACTATAGTCCACTTCTTGGCTAGAAGTACGCCCCCGACCATTACGGGAGAAGGCGGTTCTGACTGGACTGGTTTTCGTCGCCTTACGGGTAAATCCTTTCTTCTTAAAGAAGTTGCCAACCTGATCATACTGCGATCGCCGACTGGGATCAGACAGGACTTCGTTGGCTTCGTTAATATCCTTAAACCGTTCTTCAGCCTGTTTATCCCCTGGATTCACATCTGGGTGATATTTACGGGCGAGTCGCCGAAATGCCTTTTTTATCTCATCATTGGATGCATCGGGGGTAACTCCTAAAATCTCGTAATAATTCCGAAAGTTTTGCATTGTCAGTCATTTGTCATTTGTCATTCGTCATTTGTCATTCGTCATTTGTCATTCGTCATTCGTCATTTGTCATTTGTCAAATAGGTCTCGCCGTCAAAACTTAGTCGGGGCGGGTTTTGCAGCCAAGCTAGGAACAACAATCAATATTAGTCCCTAAACCCGCCCCTACACAATCACGCGCCATGCCCTCTTTCGGAAGTGAAGGGTCAACACGATTTAAAACCAATCATCATCCTCTTCATCCCAATCATTTTCTAAGGGGGCGGAACGGACATCGCGACGGGAATAACTTCTTGGTCTTTCGTAATCGCGTCGGCGACTGGATCGACCTGTCCCTACACCGTAATCATAAGGATCACGGGGTTCACGTCGTCTGGGTTCCCAATAGGCGTCCTCTTCGTCTTCTCCAGTGAAGACACGGCGAATTGAGCCAAAAAAGTCATCATCCTCATCGTCGGCGTAAGCTAACCGTACCTCCCGTTTGAGTTCATAGAGAGTATCTTGTAAATCTGACTGCGCCCGGTCAATCCCCCGATCATCATTTTGGGCGATCGCGTCTCGCAGTTCCAGCACCAAGGCTTCAATCCGCCGCCGATACGCACTGGCAAATTGAGTGCCAAAATCCAGGGTAACTTCTTTGAGTTGACGTTCCGCATCCGTCGCCATGGTTTCGGCGCGATTGCGCTTTTCTACCCGTTCCCGACGTTGACGATCTAATTGGGCGTTTTCCTCGGCGTCCCGAATCATCTGTTGCACTTGCGACTCATTTAAGGTCGATGCACCTTGAATTGTCACACTTTGCTCCCGTCCTGTGGTTTTATCCAGGGCGGTTACCTGTAAAATCCCATTGGCGTCAATATCAAACGCCACTTGCACTTGGGGAACCCCGCGAGGCGCAGGCGGAATCCCGGTCAGCTTAAACCGTCCCAGGGATTTGTTATCACTCGCCATTTCCCGTTCCCCTTGCAGAACATGAATTTCCACCAGGGTTTGATTATTTTCGCTGGTGGAAAAGATATCCGATCGCCGCACCGGGATCGTCGTATTCCGGGGGATCAGCTTTTTCATCACCCCACCAATGGTTTCCAATCCCATCGATAACGGCGTCACATCCAGCAACAGCACATCCTTAACTTCATTACTCAGGATACCCGCTTGAATGGCGGCGCCGACGGACACTACTTCATCGGGATTCACATTTTGATTCGGTTCTTTGTCAATCAAACTCCGCACCAATTGCTGAACTAAAGGAATGCGAGTTGAACCTCCAACCAAAACCACCTCATCAATCTGTACAGGCGTCAATCCCGCATCTTTGAAGGCGCGTTTGAGGGGACGACGTAAACGACTGACTAAATCCCCACACAATCCCTCAAATTCGGGACGAGTCAGGCGGGTTTCCAGATGCTTGGGTCCATCAGCAGTGGCGGTAATAAAGGGTAAATTAATCTCCGTCACCCCCACCCCCGAAAGCTCAATCTTGGCTTTTTCGGCGGCTTCCATCAATCGCTGTAAGGCTTGGCGATCGCGGCGTAAATCTACCCCTTCGGCTTCCAGGAACTGTTCGGCTAGCCAATCCACAATTTTGCGGTCAAAATCATTTCCCCCCAACTGGGTATCGCCACTGGTGGCTTTCACCTCAAAAACGCCATCCCCCACATCTAGAATCGAGACATCAAACGTACCCCCGCCCAAATCAAAAACTAAAATCGTCTGACTATCTTGGCGATCCAACCCATACGCTAGGGAAGCGGCGGTTGGTTCATTGAGAATTCGCAACACCTCCAACCCCGCAATCCGCCCTGCATCTCGTGTCGCCTGTCGTTGGGAATCATTAAAATAAGCGGGAACTGTAATTACCGCCCCCGTCACCTCTTCACCCAGATAGCGAGTCGCCTCATCCGCCAACTTCCGCAGTACCATCGCCGAAATCTCTTCCGGGAAAAATTCCTGCTTCAGCCGAGGACAGCGAATTTTAATCGCGTCTTCTGGATCACGGCGAATCGTATAGGGGACGCGCTTCGACTCCGGATTGAGTTCACTATATCGACGCCCCATAAATCGCTTAATCCCATAAAACGTATTTTGGGGATTGAGAACCCCTTGGCGGCGTGCCATTTGTCCGACTAAGCGTTCCCCCTCCTTGCTAAACGCCACCACAGAAGGGGTTGTCCGCATACCTTCTGCATTAGCAATGACAACCGGCTTGCCACCCTCCATGACGGCTACCACAGAGTTTGTTGTCCCTAGGTCAATGCCGACTACCTTGCCCATGCGTGCTTTTGTCTCCTCTCGCTGTTAATGCCAAATCGCTATATACAATAACTTTAGAGATTTTAATGGATAGTTGACCAGAGGCAGTGCGATCGCTGGTCATTTTACCCATTCTATCGTGAGGAAGAGGGGGAGCGGAGGTATTCCAGGAACAGGGGAAGCAATGTTCCAGACATGCCATGGCGCGTCTGGGAGCAGAGGATCGTAGGTTTGCCCCTTAGAACGAAACCCAACATCGCTCATATCTATCTGTCAATAATCGCGAAAGATTGACGTAAACCTGGCAATTGTTGGGTATCGCGATCGCTCCACCCAACCTACGATAGGTCTATCGTACCAAGGCGCGATCGTCACCCACCACTGGCTCATTCACCTGGATGGAAAATCTGGTTGACCGTTAATTCTCATTCGGGGAATGTGGGAGAAATAATACGGTCATTGCCACGAAACTGCTGTAATTCGTATTCCCCATCCACCATGGTGCAAACCGTGAACGTTGGCTGCTTGGGTGAGCCAATGTAGCGCCGCAATTCGTAGCGGTTCTCTGAAATCTGTGGATACTAATCCAGGAATTGATCGATTGAGACTGGTGTTTTATCAATCACTGCAATCATATCGTTATCGTTGGGTATCGCTGACGCTCCACCCAACCTATCGTCTACACATTTGGAAGTTGGGTAGAAAAATTCACTGAAGATGAATGTCACGCTCCTGTTAGGCTGGTGGGCAATGCCCACCCTACTATATATTATATCAAGGATTTTGGCGTTCCAAAACTGTTTATTTCAGTGCCATTAACCTTAACATAGACATAAGCAAAATCAAGCTGACCGATGGATTGGAGCAATAACAATGATCGCGATCGCGCAAAAACCCCTGACCTTTGAGGAATTTCTCAACTGGGATGACGGCTCCGGTAGGTCATTCGAGCTTGTCCAAGGAGTTGCTATGCCTCTCAGCGAACCCACAGCCAAACATGAAGACGTTGTTGATGGGCTTTGTCGTATCCTAATCAACCACTGCCAAGACTTGAATCTGCCTTATGTTCCCCGTCAGAGCAAACAAGTTCGCTTGAATAACGCCCCTGGTGAAAATGAGTCCAGTCGTAAAGCCGATATTGTCGTATTCGCCAAAGACGAATGGCAAAGAATGCGTCAAAGTTCAGCATCTGCGGCAGCATACATACCACCTCCCCTGGTGATTGAAGTTGTCAGCACCAATTGGCGGGACGATTACCGGATTAAATTAAATGAGTACGAAACACTCGGAATCCCGGAATACTGGATCGTCGATTATGCCGGACTCGGAGGCGTTCAATATATTGGATCTCCTAAACAACCCACGGTAACGATCAATCGTTTGATTGACGATGAATACCAGGCAGCGCGATATCAAGGAGACGCGACAATTCTGTCTCCTTGGTTTCCTCAGTTAGAACTAAGAACGCTTCAAATTGTGGCAATGACAGAAGGGTAATAGTACACCTAAATGTAGGGAAACGTAGGGGATAAATGCTTGCAATCTCACCGAATCATAGAGGGCGACCCGACCAAATCGAGACGACAAAAGTTGTTCATTTATACAAGCGGGTCGCCCCTACAAGCGCCCGATATTACCAATGAAAAATGAAAATAATCTAAATCCAAGAACGGAACCACATTCGCAGTTGATGACCCTCAGGAGATAGAGGTAATCCTAAATAAATCGGTAACCAAAAGACAAATGCCAACAGAATTAAACTGATAACCGTTATCGCCGCGATTTGCCAAGATTCTTGCTCCCGATGTAGCCAACGGTCAATTAGCCAAGCTAACCCTAACCCGGAAAACACAGAAGCTCCCATATAGTGGTATAAAAATGTACAGCGACTGACCCCAATCCAAGGGAGTAACTGAGCTAACCAGTTAAGACCTAAATAGAGGCTAATATAATTCACCGTTGTGGGTGGAAAATATCCACACATTCCTGACCAAATACGCTGTAGCAACAGCAACAGTAACAATAAAATTGCTGATGTTGATAGCCACCAAAGGATAGGATTTCCCATCGCATGAACATCATAAATCACCTGACCATATCCTTTGGGTAACGGTGGGTAAGTCGGGACTTGTTCGCGGGTATTTTGGGCAGTTTGGTAAAAGTAAGCCACAGGTCGCAGCATAATTAGCCAAGTGTACCATTTAGAACAGTAGGGATGAACATCGGGTCCACTACCGATTTTTTCGTGAAACGTCAAAATTCTATAGTGGGCTTCCCAAAATCCGGGTTGGGGATTCATAATTAGGTGGGGAATCCAAAGCAAGCTATACGTCAACGCCGGAATTATGGCAAAATTTACTAAAAATTGAATCCCGTTTAATTGAGTTAAATTAACTAAGGAAGTTTTAAGTATTGAGTGTTGAGTGTTGACCCTTCGCTTCGCTGGAGTGCATGGTTTGTAGGGGCGGGTTTCACTACTATTGTCTCTTTTTGACCCAGATGCAATTAAACCTGCGTCAACCCAAGGTTTAAACTTTGAACTATCTCCTCTCCACTGAAGCAACCCAGCCATCCCCCACAGTAGATAAACCCCGAATAAAAACCATAAGCCATTCCATTTAATACAAGCAGATGCGCCGAAAAAAGCCCCTGATAATGCCAAAATTATCCAGCGTTTCGACTGAGATTGATTGAGTGCGATTAACAAACATAAATTCCCCAATAATCCCAAAATAACCAAATAGACATTATTCAGGGCGTAGCGAGACTCAACTAAAAATAGACCATCCGCCCCAGCTAACAAAGCGGCGATTAACGCATAGCTGCGACGCCGATTAAGCTGATAGGCAATTCCGGCGACAACTAAGGGGATAAACGAACCCGTGAGCGCATTCAGCCAACGATAACTCCAGGTCGATCGTAATGAACCCGCCAAACCATTCATGGACGGCTGATCCCAGGGTAAATGAGAACCCAGCCACATCCCGATCGCGATAATATATTGGCTCAAGGGCGGGTGAGCATTGAAAAACTCTGTTCCGGTTAAGTAATTATTGGCAAATTTGGCGTAATACACCTCGTCAAATACCAGCGTATTAAATCGACCTAATCCCCAAAATCGGAGTAGGACTGAGGCTAAAAAAATAGCGATTAATCCAAGACGAAACCAATATTTTGATAAGTGATATAATTTATAATTTCCAATCATATAATACTAATGGCTAAATCTTAGGGCATCTCAGGCGACACTTATGAGTCATCATGATCCAAATCAGAAGCATTCCCCGGCTAATCCGTCTGGACAACCAGCGAAACAGCCGGGAGTTTTGGCTAAATTATTTAAATTTGATCGATACCAAACCACCATCCGCATAGAACTATTGGCAGGGTTCACCACCTTTATGACGATGGCTTATATCTTAGTCGTGAATCCGGGAATTTTATCCGATGCCATTTTTTTACAAGCATCAGGAGATTTGTTTAATGAATTGGTCATCGCCACAGCACTTTCTGCGGCAATTGCTACCCTAGTTATGGGATTGTGGGCGAATTATCCCCTTGCCCTTGCCCCCGGTATGGGACTTAATGCCTTTTTTACCTACTCGGTGGTATTGGGATTAGGTATCGACTGGCGAATTGCCCTTTCTGCTATCTTAATCGAAGGGTTGATTTTTATTGCCCTAACCCTGTCAAATGTCCGTCATTTAATCGTCAAAGCGATCCCCGATTGTCTGAAACGGGCAACGGCGGCTGGAATTGGCTTATTTATCGCCTATATTGCCTTAAGTGGGGCGGGGATTATCGCTGCTGATGCGGTGACGAAAACGAAATTAGGGGACTTGAGTCAACCTTCGACATTAATTGCAATCGCGGGTATCCTAATTACCTCCGCATTTGTCGCCCGTCGCCTCACCGGGGCGCTGCTATGGGGGATTTTGGCAACGGCGGCGCTAGCCTGGATTCTCGGCGTGTCTCCGTTACCCCAGGGGATTATTGGTGTTCCTGAGTTACCCGTGGATTTAGTCGGAGTTGCGATCGCGGGATTGGCTAAAATCAATCAGGTGAATAGCTGGGATTTCCTGGCGGTGGTGTTTGTGTTTCTGTTTGTGGATTTATTTGACACCGTGGGTACGCTGACTGGGGTGGGGATGCAGGCGGGCTATATTAACGAACAAGGGGAATTGCCTAGGGCGAATCAAGCATTGATGGCGGATGCGGTGGGGACAACAGTAGGGGCGGTTTTGGGAACCTCGACGGTGACGACGTATATTGAGTCAGCTTCAGGGATTACGGAAGGGGGGCGCACGGGGTTTACGGCTGTTGTTGTGGCGTTTTTGTTTATGGGTTCGATATTTTTTATTCCGTTACTTTCCGGAATTCCGCCGTTTGCCACGACGCCAGCATTGGTAATTGTGGGAGTATTAATGGCGGGGAATTTGCGGGGGATTCACTGGGATGATCCAGCAGAATCAATTCCTTCCTTTTTAACGATTTTAATGATGCCATTGACGTATTCGATCGCGGAAGGTTTGGCGATTGGATTGATTACTTACCCGTTAATTAAAGGCTTTCAGGGGAAAGCCCAGGAAGTCGCGATCGCGGTGTGGGTTTTGGCGGGGATTTTTGTGCTGCGTTTTATCGTGATGGCGATGAATAGTGGTGGGTAAGCACTGACTAAAGCCCTGAACTCAAGTTCGGGCTAAAAGCTAAAACCCGTTAAAACGGGTTAAATTATAGCGCTTCGCGCTGGTCTAGTTACACTTTGTTTGTACAAACATCCCATCTGGACTCAGTTTCAGGTACGGGAGTTGTAAATACACGCCTAGCGATTTGCTATAATTACCTAATAAGCTTGATTTTTACTTTAAGCTTAAAGAGAATAAATTCCTTTTCTAGTGTCCAAGTTAACGATATTTCTCTTAAGTCAACAATATTCGTTTTAAGTCAATGATATAGCAATCCTAAATAGGATGCAACAAGCGAAATGCTCGAAACCCAGGTATAGCAAGGGTTTCATTTTTGAAAATTGCCACAACCTAAATAGGATTGCTATATGACAACTAACAAAGGACAAAGGATAAATAACGAAGGACAAAGGAAATCAATTGTGGTTTAAGTCTAGCGCCAGTATGACCTGTGATAATCCAGAGTAGGGCGCGAATGCTATCACGAAGAATCCGTAGCCAGGATTCAGGGGGTTGGTTGGAGGGTACGGCGACTGGGGTGAAAGTGATGCTTTGGCTTCCAAGGACAAGAGTCGCGATCGCTTTGGCTCTAGGGATATGATAGTCTGAGGTGATTAGGTAGATATGTTGGATTTGGTGGCGTTTGAAGTCAGCCACTAGGGAGGTAAAATTGGTGACGGTATCAACAGCGCGATAGTCGAGATGAATGCGCTGGATCGGAATATTGGCGTTTTGGAAAATAGCATACAAAACGTCTGGGGGTGAACCACTAGACACCCAGATATCTAGGGAGGGGTGAGTTTGGGCAAATTGGGCGGTGAATCGTTCGCGATCGCGCCCACCGCCTAAGGTTAGAATAGCTTGGGGATGAGGGGATTGGTATTGTGCGATCGCCAGCCGCAGGGGAATGATACTCAGTAGGATCAGGATCAGAGTAGCGCTGGTTAAACAGCATCTCCATTTAAATTGATGACGGCAGATTTTCACCAGAATATTTGTACTAGCGGGATAGGGGGAAATGTCACTGATTTGACGGCTGATCAATAATTACTGAGATGATCCGGCAAAGGTTTCCCCTCGATTATTGCAGTATAGACAGAAATCAGATTTTGAGCGATCACCTTCCAGGAATATCGATGACTCACCAAGCGCTTGCCATTCTCGCCGAGTTCATGGCGTAGATGAGGAGAGTTTAGCAAAGTCGCGATCGCATCAGCAAGAGTCTCAACATCTCCCTCTACAACTAATCCCGCGTTGGCTTCAGCAATTTCGGGTGAAATTTGTACTCCCGGCGTAACAATCACGGGTAATCCCGCCGCCATGGCTTCGGCTACTGCTACTCCGAAATTTTCGGAAAAAGAAGGGAGGACAAAAATATCAGAACCTTGAAGGAGTAAGTTTTTATCTTCACCCGTAACAAAACCCGCAAATGATGTATATTTCACTAAACCAAGAGAGGCAACTAATTTTTGTAGATGATTCACATAGTCTGGTTCACCTGAACCCGCCAATATCAGGTGAAAATCATAGTTTTGAACAGTGAGTTTGCTAAGGGCTTGGATTAACAAACCGGGACGCTTTTTATAGTGCAGGCGAGATAAAAACAGTACAATTGGCTTTTGATTCGGTATTCCATAGCGATGACGTAAATTCTGTTTAGCTTCCGGGAAATCTGGAAGTAAGTTCACCCCTAGAGGAAGGGTAACGGTGGGAGTTGGAATGCCAAAGTTACGCACATCTTGGGCTTCACTAGCTGATGTGCAGTGAATAGCAGCAGAACGGTTGAGATTGCGACGTTCAATTAGGAAGGTGTATAGTTGTTTTTTTAACCTACTTTGCTCCAATGCCCAAGGGCTGAGTTGACCCATGGTACGGACGGTATAGGGAATTTGATACCAGCGAGCGATCGCACCAGCACAGGTGGAGGCGTAGGAGAAAAGATAATGGTTGTCTAGGATATCATAGTCCTGAATATGCTGCCACAACCATTGAGTCAGTGCTGTCGAAAAGATAAACTCTTTTAAAGGTGGAGAAAATCGCGGCAGAAACCAAACAGGAACCTGTCTATATGTAATGCGTTGATTTAATGGTACATCTAAAAGTCTTGCACCGTTGTCATTAGTGGTGACAATTTCAGCATCAATACCCCATTTTCGCAATACTTGAACTAAGTTAAGTACAACCTGTGTAGGACCCCCTAAAGCTGGACTAACGGAGGGAATAACGTGTAGAACTTTCACCTATTGCACTCCCAGTTCCGTTGTTTGGAGTAATTCTGCCAAAGTTTCTTTAAAGCGCTCAAACCCATAAGTTTTGATAACTTTCTGGCGCAGTAGTTCAGGTTGATAAAGGAGGGGATGGGGATAGATACCTTGCAAGATTTGAATGATGGTTTTGGTTATCTCCTCTATATTATCAGGATCGACCAACACACCCAATTCTCCTTGACAAAGTGCATCGATTGCTCCATCCTGATTGCCACCAATGGTAGGCTTACCACAAGCTAGGGCTTCTAGGTAAACAATGCCAAATCCCTCACCTTTACTGGGCATAGCAAACACATCACAAAGATTATAATGATCACACAATTCCTCATCGGGAACAAAGCCCGTTAAGGTAACACAATCTTGGAGGTTGAGGCTGGTGATGAGTTGTTCAATGCGGGCGCGATCGCTTCCCTTACCAACTAGGATATAGTGAACATCTAGAATTTTATTACGAATTTCCGGTAGGGCTAGCAGAATCTTATCATATCCTTTGTATTTCTCGCTACTGTCTAATCTAGCTACAGTCAAAATAATCGGTTGATTTGCTGTCAGTCCATACCGTTTTAGTAAATATTGAGGTTTAGAAGTAACTTTAAATTGATCGGCATTTAAAGTACAGGGTAAAAGTGAAATTTTAGCTGGGTCGATATTTTGCTCTTTGAGGAGGCGATCACGGGTGTAACTACTGATGGAAAGGATGTATTCGGCATTAGCTAGAGCAGTCTTTAGGGCTGGACGCTCAATATTCCAAGCATCTACACCATAAACTATTATCCAATATGGAACTCCAACTATACATTTTAGCCAATAAGCAACTGGCGTGAAATTGACATGACCTGCTATAATTAGAGTTGGCTGTTTCCAGAATCCATAAATTAAAATATTAACAGCAAATATAAATGTTCTTAATGGCAAGAATAATTGCCCATAAAAGTGAAATTTTGTATTTCTATAAAATGGTATTTTTGAATACAATCTATTATCGTGTTTCAGGAAAATATGATAGTTTTTATTTGGAGCAATTTGCTGCATTACCTTTATGAAGGTATCTAAAAACAATTGGATGCCACCTTTGAAATTAAATATATTAGGACTCCATAAATGTATTTCTTTCATTTTTTTAGTTTTTTTAATATTTAATTGATTTTTAACGTAGGAGGATCAAGACAAATAAATATAAATATTTTAATCAAATAAAATCTTCTGCACTATAGTTGCCATTTTTTTGCGGTAAACTTTCCATGTATTTTCTTCGGCTTTACAATGAGCGGCTTGTGCCATACGAGCCAACTCTAGGGGATGACTATAGCACCACTCCAGTTTTTCCTTTAAGGCTTCTACGCTTCTAATAGGTATAATAAAACCTTCTACACCATTGGTAATGATATCAGAGCCTGCTGTGTTAGGTGTAGTAATTACAGGAATACCACAAGCCATTGCTTCTAAGAGTACTAGCCCAAACCCTTCAACTAAGGATGGAAAAACAAAAACACTAGCAGCACTGTAGTATTGATTTAACGAGTTATGAGGTACAGAGGGAATATAGCTAAAAGCATCACTATACTGAGCGAGCCAGCCTTGAGGAAATTCGTTAATTCCAACCAACAACAACTCGGCTTCAGGTAACTTTAATTGCTGCCATGCTTCTAGTAAATAGTGAACTCCTTTTCGGGGACTAACACGACCCACAAATAAAGCTCGGAACAGTTTATCCGATTTGGGTTTAGGTTGAAAATAGTCAGTTGGCGCACCGTAGGGAATAATACTAATTTTTTCAGATTTTACACCAACCTCTAGTAAAGATGTTTTAGTAAATGAAGATGCTACAAATATATGATCAGCTAACTGGACTTCCTGCTCCTTACGCTCAATCTTCCAAGCAGGCTCCTGAATCGCTTGCAGTGCTGGTGCTAACTCCGGAAATCGTTCGGCTTCTTCCAATTGGATAGCTCGACTCAAGCGGTAAAAGGGAATAGGTAGATCATATAAGCACAGGATGCCTCTTTGCTTAGCAGTTTGAAACGTAGTAGCTGCACCATCTTCGTAACCGTAAACAGCATCAAGGTTTTGAAGATGATACTTAGCAACGTGGCGATCTAGGCAAGCATAAACCCAATCGATAGGTCCATGTTGTCCAAAGCCTAAACGCTGACCAAGACCTGTTTTTACCAGGGCTACTCGTAGGATTTCTCGCCAGGGATGGGTTCTTATTCTTATAGGTACTCCATTTGGAGATATCCAAGTGCGCCGTCCTAGTTCTTGGACAATAGATTTCCTGAGTTGTGAGGGAAATAGTCTTAAGTAAGATGCAATAGTTCCTTGAGGATTGTAAATAAACGTTGTGATTACTTCCTCTAGTAAACCCGCTTCCGCTAAAGCGATTGCCGCATTGCGAGCAAAGGGATTACTGGTTGGATGAATGAGGGAAATTTGGGATTTGACCATGGAATTTAAACTGTTGGTGGTACTGTTGCCAACTTTCTATCTGTTCCAGTCTAGGCAACAAAAAGATGAAGCCCGCCAGAAACCAGTAATAAATCGAAAATGTGTGATTAAAAACTACTTGTCCACGGAGATTGATGGCATGGATTAGAAAGGCAGCAAGGGCTAATTGACGCAAGAATGGTATTTTTAATTTCCATACAAGTAAACCCAAATATACCACTAGACTAGCTCTTAAAGCATACCACAGAAAAAAACCAATAGGACCAATTTCTAATGAAACTTTACCCATTTCTCCTTCAAATTGGGTAGGAATTAACTCTCCTCTTGGCAGATCCAGAGCTGCACGCAGGGCTGGCGTCGCTTGGTGAGTTGCTCCCGTACCATAGCCATCCAGTGCTTTATACTGGAAAAATTCAAACGGTTGTGTCAAGTTTCTCTGAATGCGTTCAGGCAAATCTTGGTTAGAAGTAGTGCGCATCCAAAATACCTCAATAGCTGGTTGGAACCAAAAGGTAACAGCCAGAGAAATGCCAAGGATGGGTACAAAGAACCGTTTGATTAAGCGCACAACACCTGAAGGCAGAATAAAGGCTCTGATACCAAAATAACCAAACAGAAACAAAATCTCAGAGATGATCAAACCTCGTGAACCCGTCATAAAAGAATTGACCACTACTAAAAGCAGCTCAGTAATATAGATAGACTGCCACCTGCGAGATTGTTTGAGGGAAACTAGAGGTATTAGTAAAGCAAAACAGACTAATAAATAGACAGAGAAACCGCTGAGGTAGGAAAAAGTACCGGTCACTCGGACAATACCCGTTCCTCCTCCAAATGTGGCAACATCTGCCACGTCTCCGGGGGCGTAGACATTAATTGGACTCGACGGTGGACTAAAGAATTGGGCAATTCCCAAGATGCCCACAGGAATCACTAGTAAAAGGTGTGAACGCAGAAACTGTTCTAGTTCTCCCCTTGATTGAAACAGATTTGGTATTATCCAAATTAAGGGAATATAAAGCAAGTATCCTCTGAGTCCAAAAATGCCGACAACCAGCGACCCTAAACTGGGATTAAAAGCTTGAAATATACACCAACCTGTAACAAAAAAAATTAGCATATTTATCCATAAATTTTTAACCCGGGATTGTCTAGTAGATTTTAAAAATCCAAAGTAACTCAAGTAAGCTCCTAAAAGTAGAAAATCTTTCAAGAAATATATCAGGTCGCTCGCTTGCGGAAATATCCATTTTCGCAATGCTCCTTCAACCACCAAAATGAATAAAACTGCCTTAACGGTGTGACGCCAGTTAAGGGATGAAATATAGAATATAACTATAGCAGCTAACAGACCGATTAGCAATTTCATTGAACAGCAGCCTCAAGAACTTGTAAATATGCTTTTGCCACAGTCTTTTTCTTGTAGCTTAGCAAATGCTTGGCGGCTTTTGCTCTGTAAGTTGCAATTTTATCGGGATTTTTCAATAAATCCAACAGAATTTCGGTTAATGCGTTGACATTCCCATTGGGGAAAGTGAGTCCACAAGGACCAATCATATCTTTTAAACCTCCCCCCTCTGATCCCACAACAACGCAACCACAGGCAATTCCTTCCGTAGCCACACCTCCTGAAGGTTCGTTCCACCGTGAAGGAACAATCATAATCTGATGTTCATTGAGTATCTCTACCAGTTCTTCGCCAACCTTTGTACCCATAAAATACACTTGCTCTTGGATTCCCAAATCTATAGCTTTTTGATGCAACTTATACTCTTCGGAACCTTGACCAATAATTGTTAACTTAGGCTTCAATCCACTATCTCTTAACTTAAACAGTGCCTCCAGTAACAATCCTACGCCTTTGTCCGAAACTAACCGTCCCAAAAAAATGAGTTCTTTGTCTCTATTAATTTCAGGAATGAAACGGAATAAATCATCAAGATAAGGACTAGGAATCACAGTAGAAGGATATCTTAAATGAGCTGCGATTGCTTTACTGACTGCAGTCGATACCGAAAATCGGATAATAAAATGTTTCAGACGCCCCCTCAAGGATGAATGACTAATACCAACAGAGGGGAGCCAGGATAAATGCCGAATGATCCAAGGTTTTCTAATTATAAGAAGCGGCCAAGCATCCCTCAAGCTGATACCATTATGAAAATATACATCGCACCAATGGACAAGTTTAAGTAACTGTATAGGATTGGGTTGGCGAATGACATCAAATGGAAACAGGGAACCATCTGCAGCGGTATTACTACCAATAGTTTGGGTGACAACTTTAACTTCTTG
The DNA here is from genome assembly GCF_040220235.1 of Coleofasciculus sp. B1-GNL1-01. Taxonomy (NCBI): domain Bacteria; kingdom Bacillati; phylum Cyanobacteriota; class Cyanophyceae; order Coleofasciculales; family Coleofasciculaceae; genus Coleofasciculus; species Coleofasciculus sp. B1-GNL1-01. Next base: position 42,259 of record NZ_JAVJTO010000004.1, on the reverse strand, counting down.
TCCCAGGTTTATAAATTCACGAGCCAAAAGTTCTGCACTTTTCTGACTGCCACCTAAGCTCGGATGAAACAACCTGGATGAGAGCAAAATTTTCATTGATTGACTTGTAAAATTTCTGAATAAGCAGTATAGCAATTTTAAATAGGATGCAACAAGTGAACGGATTGAAACCTAGGTATAGCAGGGGGTTCACTTTTGAAAATTGCCACAACCTAAATAGGATTGCTATATATACATTATCAACTTTAATTATCCATAGTAGCGGTATTTAGGAGGATTAGTGTCAATTGTTTTTTATTAATTTGCCTTTTAACTCAACCATGGATTGATAAATATTCGTGGTTTTCTCATCATAGTAAATGGAAAAATTGTTTTTATTTTTTATCTCTTTGACTCTCTGATTGCGAAAATATATAATTTTTTGACTGTCTATATTGGTTAATGAAGAAATTGCATCTGCCCACATTGTATCATTTTTATCTACCAACTCCTCGTAACTTACTGCCACCCCACCAAAAACATTTAATGCCAACATTGCCGTACTATTAATTTCATAATACTTTTTCACTAAATCAGGCATAGATACTCCTTTTTTTAAATACTCACTCAGGCTAAAACTTGTAAATTCTCTATAAGATAAAATTACCTTAGGACTATAGCCTAACCTGGGGATAAAATGAATCAACCAAACTGCATTTGGATACTTGGCAAACACTGCCTCTTGCCAAAGGAGCAATAATTCCCTTTCCATCCTAATTTCGCAAAAGCGACGCAATTGGTCTGAAAGGAAAGCTGCCTTGTGCGATCGAAAAAACCATTTGCAAGCACAAATAAGCTTAGGATGTTCATAAGCTCCGGAGCTTCTATTCCATGTTAATACACTAGGTAGATTGAAGTCTGCTCCTGCATCCGCTAGAATAGCGGCTAATAAGCTGGAGCCGGAGCGTCCAGTGCCTACAATTAAATATCTGTCCTTATCGTTTAACATTAAAACCTCAAAAACAATTTTCGTCTTATGCTTTATGTTTTACAGATCTTTCTATCGCCTTGACTAAAGCTTCTACATTCTCGCGAGGCGACCAAGTTTTCATTCGTTGGTAAGCGGCTTCTCCCATCCGCTTTAGTCGCTTCTTATCCGGCAACAACGATTGTAAAATTGCTGCTAAGGCATCCACATTACCACAAGGGTATACTATTCCAGTTTCGCTAGGATGGATAAGATCATAACGGGCACCGACTTGATCACTCACAGTAACTGGACAACCACATAGCATTGCCTCGTTTACAACTACACCAAATGGTTCATATTCCGAGGGCAAAATAAACAAATCAGCAGACCGATAGATAGAGGGCATGTGAGACTGATTGACAAAGCCAAGGAATTTGACTCTCTCTGAAAGCTGCAACGCTTTAGCTGCTGCTTCCAATTCTATTCGCAAAGGACCTTCGCCAGCAAATACTAGATAGCTACCAGAAACATTTGCTTTGGCAAAAGCTTTTAATACATCCCGGGGGCGCTTCCAAGGTTGGAGTTTAGCACAAAACAGCACAACAACTGCCGCTTGAGGAATATCCCACTGTTGCCGCACCACTTCTCGGTTTACTTGTTCTGACTGAGTGATCCACCATTGATTGTCAACCACATAAGGCGTTAGTTGCACCCTTTGTTGAGGAATGCCCAGAGAAGACATCAGTTTCAATCCCCCAGATGAAAGAACAATAACGATATCTGCTAGGCTAAAAATCTGAGGCAATAGCCACTTCTTTATCTGAACTTTCCACAATTGATTGTCTCGGGTACTTAATTCATGAGCATCTGTACCAAACAGAAGAGCCATTTCCTGAGTTTTTGCTGCTGCTGCCACAATCCAGAAGCTGGCATAGGCATAACCTGTATAGGCAACTACAGCGTCAAAACTATTTGTGCGTACAAGCTGCCATAGCCCCAGATTTATCAGTCCGAAAAAATTACCTAACCTTGGTTTTGGAGATTGGTTGGGTAGATAAATCCAAGGATAACCATCCAGCAATGGAATGTCCCATGCTACTTCTATCCCAAATTCCGAGTCTATTCCCGGTTCTGCTCCTTGTAAGCTACAATAGGCTACTAGTATATCCAGTTTTGGATGCTCTGCCATTAAACGAAAAAGCGGCACCGCATATTGAATTGGATGAGAAACAACAAAGAGTAATCGGTATCTATGCTCACTCATTTTAGGCTCTCTTAGACTGGTTATGGCAAATTAACAATTTAAATGAGCTTAAACCCTTAAATAGCAAAGGATCTAACAAAATAAAAAGCCTATTTTATTTAATAAAATTGCTTTTTTAAATCTCCATGATGCTTGCGTAGCAAAGATTGTGGAGATTTTTTTGTAGTAATTTATCATAGTTAGTCTGAAAGAGCCTCATTTTATTTCCTTATTGTGAACTTTGATTTTTTAGATGGGTGGCATAAATATTTGCTTGTAACGACAAGTTATGGGTTTGATACCAGGAATAAGCATTATTGGTGATTTGTTGTAAGTCTATTTTATTTGGTAGCTCTCTTTCCCGATGATCAACCACCCAGTAATGTTTTCCCAATTCAATACCATCTGTTGGCAAGGCACTACCTCGGCAAATTATAGGCAATACCCCGTGAGCGCAATAGGCGGCAAAAATTGTTGATTTTGCCAGGAAGTTAGGGTTATTATCCAATAAACCTGCTGCGGAATTCAAGAGGATACAACTTATTTGCTTGGCTGGCTGTTGTCCCTTCTCAACTATCGTCAGGTTATTGACAGGGGATAAAGCCAGACCTGTAGGTTGTCCAATATCCCAGATTTCCTCCACCTCTAACAGTTGACAAGCTTTGCTTAGTTGTTCTTGGCACTCTTTGTAAACCCTGAGCCGTTTACCTCGACTTCCAAATATCACTAGTCGTTTGCTACGCTCTGCTAAAGGGAGTATCTGAGTCGGCTCTCCAATCGTTGAAAAAATTGGTAATGTAGTAACTGAGATATTTTTACTACGGCTAAAGGTATTGAGTATTTCTGCGTAACTTTGTTTGCTCGTGAAGCAGTGAGTACTTATCTGAGTAAGGCAAGCGGCTAATTTTCTTTGTAGGGGAGATAACCAGAAAGCGCTTGTCCAGGGGAGTCCAGAAGCGTAGACTTCATGGAACATCGTCACAAGGCATTTATTGATACCAGAAGCACACCACTGCTGCAATCCCTCCACCAACCAGAAAGGGCAACCTCTTCTGGCATAACCATAACCGACGTAATGTAATAGTACTGTAGCTTGGTTACTCGGTAAGAGAGATAACAAAATAGCATCCGAATGCTTAGTCACCTGGCTGATGGAAAAACCTTCGAGGTGCGTAGAACCTTGCCAATTAGGATCTCCGACAACAAAATGGGTTGTGATGTCAAAATCTTTATGGAGTTGGTAAGCAAGATTAAGCGCATAATCTCCTACACCACTAATTGCTGGGGGCAGGTAAGGGATAATTTGGATAATTACCATCAGTTTTTAATTTTAACTTGAATTACTCAATTTAATATTAGATTTTATCTACGTTTCAGGACAAGAAAAAGTTCCAGCTATTTTTGGTATATTAGTGAAGTTCATCAATTTATTCCTTTTATTCATTAATATTAAAGATATTCATAAATTTCAAGTTCCACCTGGGCTACTCTCTCAGCTACTTCAATTTCTCTTGGATCACGTCCTTGGTAACTTCCAATTGAACGGTTACTAGCTTGTTTAAATTTTTTTCGCAATCTATTATTCATTTTACAACCCAGGAATTCTACCACAATTTCTCCGTATTTAAGCGGCTCATTAACAAAATCCTCATACTTTAGTAACAAAATTCGGTTACTAGCAATGATCTCCGGACGGGAAAAAAAATCATGACAACGGCTCACTATCTCTTTCCACATCCAGATTGCTCGTACATAGGGAGTGCAAGCAATAAATTCCTCTTCTCTTTCTTCCTCAACCCACCAAGGTACGTAACGATAATCATATTGACGACCCAAAGGCATTTCTGCTGTGCGTAAGTCTTGTAATTTTTCATCAGTCAGTACGTTGTAACTGCGGACAAGCGAGTTAGCACAATCCCGACCATCCCGGTAGATGTGAATGATTCGGCAATTGGGGAGAGCTTTATAGATAAATTCTGGAGAAAATCCCAAAAAAGGCTCTTTATAAACTATACGTTCTACCTTTCGCTTGCGCTGTATCGTTTGAATCAACTCGGTGATGCTGGCACTTCCTTTTAGCCATTTCTGCAAGGCTAGCCATTGACTGTTAGTCGCCTCATCTAAGTAGTTGAGCAATGAATGTTCAAATCCAAATGCCAAAGCTTTTTTCAGCGGTTCAGTCAAAGAAAAACTAACAATGTGAGGAATAGATACAGGTAAATGAGAGCCGGAAATACACTCAGAATTTGGCAAGCCTTTAAGTGCTTTCATCAGAAATGTAGTTCCCGAACGAGGGCAGCCCAATACTATGCCATATTCTACCTTCAATGGGCAATTTCCTTTCAGTTTTTTTGAATATTTCATATTCTTGTACAGTTTGAGATCCGAAACTTGTGTTTGACTACTTATTGTAATTACAACTTATGACAATTAGTTGTTACCAAAATAGACATTCGCAAGAAATAAATCGCTTCATTTAGAAGTTCTTTTATTTCAATTAAATTTAGTTTTTGGATGGCATTTAATCCTACTATAATAGTCCGAAAAAAGCTTCTAATAAAAAAGCGATAATTGAGGTGTGTTAGTTGTTCCGGGTGAATTGATAAGTAGAGCAGAACTGATTCTTGACGCTTTTTTAGCTGTTTCCATCCCCCTTTATATCGCCAAGGGTGACAGACAGCCGCTCTTTTAACAAAAATAAATTTTTGTTGACTCTTTGTGATTCTTAACTTCAAATCTACGTCCTCCATCGCCGCGTAGGGAAATCGATCATCGAAACCGCCTAAAAATTCAAATAACTGCCTGTGAATGGCAAAGTTGCAAGACCAAAGATACCCTCCTAATTCATTGATTGGTGCGGTTTCGCTAAAGCTACGTCTGGGACGATCCACGTATACTCGTCCTTCAAAAATTAAGCAAGCAGTCTCAGCGGCTACCGCCTCCCGATAAGCTTCTAGCCATTGGGGATCGGGCAAACAGTCATCATCTGTGAAAACTAGCCATTCTCCCTGAGCATACTTAGCCCCATTGTTTCGGTTACTTGCAGGTCCTAACCTTGATCCTGCCACCCATTTAGCCCAGGGATAGTATTCTAGTACTATTGTCTCGGCAGTCGCTTGGCAACCATCATCCGTGATAATTACTTCGTATTGATCGGCAGGTATAGTCTGCCTTCCAGGCGCTAGGCAGTCGAGGCACTTTACCAGTAGGTCATTGCGGTGATATGTTGGTATTACGACTGAAAAAAAGGGACTTGAGGGCATGGTAATAGGGAATTAGGGATTGATGAGTGCAAATACACACAAATGTAATAAATTATATATTAATTGTGAGAATTGGCTGATAATAAGTTATAATAAACTATAAGCCAAGTCTTATCAACTAAGTTTAAGTTTACTCTATGTAGTAAATGTATGTACAGTCATAAAACATATACGTTCAGGACAGAACAATGGCAGAAATAACAGGCTCAGGTACAATATTTGGTACCCCAGGAGACGACTTAATAGTTGCTGACTCCGGTGATTCTGATGATATACTAATTGCTCTAGCCGGAGCCGATACCATGATTGGGGGCGATGGTGATGACACTTACTTCGTCGATGATTTTGGTGATGTGATCACTGAAGAGTCTAATCAAGGTAATGATTTTGTTATTATAAGTGATTCAGATAAATTAGGTAATGGTTATACTCTGGGAGACAACCTGGAAAATGTAAGGGGCGGAAACAGAATCAATGCCCTAAGAGGCAATGCACTCGATAACAGGATCTTCGGTGGTCTAGTATACGCGGAAGGCGGTGCTGGCAATGATCAGATTCGTCCTGGGAGTAAGACTACGCTCGTGAATGGAGGCGAAGGCGATGACCTCTATATCGATCTCACCCCTACTAACACTGTATTTGATAGTGGTGGAATAGATACGGTTCGCATTGGAGGAGATGACTTTCTTGGTAGTAACACGACTAGCTATACTCTACCTAACTCGATCGAGAATCTGATTCTCTGGTACGACGCAAATGAGGGTATCGGCAACAATAAAAACAACGAAATTACGGCAAATGCTGGGATTGACAGTACCCTGCAAGGATTAGTCGGTGATGATATTCTCATTGGTAATACTGGTAACGACATCTTGATTGGAGGTAATAATAATGACCGTCTTGAAGGTGGGGACGGTGATGATCGTCTAGTTGGGGACAACGACACTGGTTTTGGCATTCAAGGCAATGATATTCTAAGTGGCGGTGCTGGTCAGGACACTTTAATCGGCGAGGGTGGCAATGATGCTCTAGATGGGGGTACTGAGAATGACAGCCTCAATGGTGGGAATGGCGATGATATTCTGCTTGGTGGAGAGGGCGATGATATTCTGGAGGGAGGAAGTGGAAATGACATGATTGAAGGTAATAATGGTCTGGATACTCTCATTGGCGGTAGTGGTAATGATAATCTGGCAGGGGGTGAGGGTGATGACGAACTTTTTGGCAGTTTTGGCGATGACATATTGGTCGGTGGTGACGGAAATGATACCTTAATCGGTTATGAAGAGGGTGCAAGAAAAACTGGTGATATTGATACTTTTACAGGAGGCACTGGAGAAGATTTATTCATCATCGGAGAAACTGGTTCTGGAGTATACTATTCAAGGGACGGTCAGGCAGACATAACAGATTTTGAAGCTGGTGTAGATCAGATTCAGCTCGCAGATCGAGGAGCAGGGTTGAATGACTATGATTTTATTAATGCGGGAGGAAATGTTATTAATATAGTTTTTAGTTTTAGACCATCGGACATAATCGCCTCGGTCGATATTGCCAGCGGAACTTTTAACCCTCTGGTAGATATAGTCTTCTAGAGATAGCCAGATGTAGAACTTGACTGGGTTGTGTATTATAGGACTTCAGAGACTAGGCCTTCTGTGCAAATGTTTTCCAGCAGTTCCGAAAACCGAGGGAGTCAGGGTATTATTTTTTCTGGTAAGTTATCTCTGCCAGCCTAGTCGAGTAGTTTTTCTCACAAAATAGAGCTGTATATATAGCACTTCTCAATGAATCACATCAAAAGCATTTAGCTTCTAACACCATTGTCTCAAACCGTATAGCTTCATCATTGAGATGAAACTCAATTCCTTGAAAAACCTCGTCATCACTTTCTCCAATTGGACAGCGAGTCACCTCAATAAAACCTAATTTCTCCATAGCGCATTGGAGGGTGGGTTGGTCGTAAATAAATTGATGTCCAAAGTTGTGAAACATATTGTTTACAACAAAGCACTCATTGTAAATTTCCATGTCTGGAAGCCAAGTATCAATCACTGATTTGATGTATCTTTTCTGATTTTCAGTTTTTTCTGCTCTGTATAGATTAGCTAGGATACTCAGGTCAGGCGTAGCAATCCGAATTTTGCCACCAGGTTTTAAGATTCGGTAACACTCGCGAAGCATAAACAAGCCATCCCGATAAGTTATATGCTCTATCATGTGTTCACTAAATATATAGTCAAAAGTTTCATCTTTAAAAGGAAATGGTTTGGTTGCATCAAGGAAAACGACCCCCGGCGCTTGAAAGGGATATAAATCAGTGTTTAACCAGCCAGCTAGAGGATGGGAACCCCCACCCAATTGCAGTTTTCGCACCTCAAAGCTATTAAGATATGACTTGATTTGTTGAGGACGAACAAATAACCATTTAGCCTTACGACTTGTTCGATAAAATCGATACAAAGGAATTAACCAATCAACAGATCTAAAAATTGAATTTAACATCCTATCGAATAAGATTACCTCTGTCAAAAATATTAGTTTGGGTAAACAACGGCTTTATGAATAAATTAGCGTCTTCAATGCACGCTTAAAGCGATGAGCAATCCCTTCTATATACCTATTCTTTTTATCATGTAATTGACTCCACTGCTTAACCTGTTCATCCCACTCAGTTTTTTCAGCTTGAGTAAGAAAATCATAGAAAATTTGATTGATAGGTCGAGGTACATCCATTCTAATCCCTGCCCAGTGAATTAAATAGGGTTTGCGTTGTAGTTCTATCCAGTAGTGAGCATATTCGCCGGGGTAGTCACCAGCCCAAGTTGATTCCATACACAAAGGAGGAAGAGTAAGATTTGTAACCTCAACTCCAGATTCAAATACTAGCAGGTTAAGTCCTGGTTGTTCATGAAATCGAAACTGAATGCACGTATCTATAAAATCTGGTTGCATTGCTACTGACTTCAGTTTCTCAATCTCAAAAAGAGGGAAATCACAGGCAAACTGCCCCGTATTAAAGACGCTTTTCTGCCAGGTAGTAGTCTTTTGCGACATTATGCGCTTTGATTGTTCGCTATAGGTGTGGCTTGAATTATGCCAGTGTCCGCATGAGGTAATAAAACCAAAATGAGGTTCCAATACTTTTTCAGGATTCCTCAAAAAGCATACATCTGCATCAACAAATTGGTAATTTCCGGTTGTCAGGCATTGATACTTTCGCATGACTGGCAAAGATTGCTGAACGTTCAGCCAATTGATAATTTCTGGAATTTCCCACCAGCTAGAGCCTTTAGGTAACTCAAAAAGATTGTCGTCATAGGGAATTACCCACAGCGGGAGTTGACAGCCCGTAGCGCGTAAGGATCGCTCCATTGCCGTAAATCGCAATCGCACTTCCTTATTTGCCATCGAGATAATCTTTTCAATCTTCATGTATCTTTTTTTTTGTGGTGGGGTGAACTTGTTAAAAACCATCTTTTTTTCAAGTAACTTCTAGCGATTACCAGTTACCATCTCTTTCGTAGCCAGTTTTAAGCAACAAATTTGGATAGTTTTCTTTAAAATAATGTTTATGTAAGTCGGTGAAATAGTTTGTCCAGTCGTTTGGTACTCCTTTTCGGTAATGATTTTTTATATCCTCTTGACCTCGTTGACGCCCTCCAGTCATATTTTCAAAGGAATATTTTTTAACTATCTGCTTAAGATATTGGGGCTTTATTTTGGCTAAGGGTATCTTTAACGGTCTCAGTAAGCGATAGGAATAAATAACTTTATTGTAATAATTTAACCAATTGAAGTTCCTTTTTGTTTTAGCTGATTTTTTATCTAAGACTTCAAAGAAAGAAAATATATTAATAAAGGTTTGCACAGGATCAATAATAAACTGCTCAAATTTTAATTCCAATATATGAGCATTAGAATATTGCCAATTTTGTAAAGCTTCTAGAGTACATCTAGTCACTCCAAATTCCATTTCTAACAATAAACCCTCTTCTTGGGAAACGGAATTAAGCTGTTGTCGATGTTCCTGTAACTCTTGCCAGTTAGTCGTTTCGTGAGAATAACGATGTGAAAAATAAGCCGAAACAATAATGTCGCGAGGGTCACGTATTAGATGAAATGCTCGGAAATTTTCCATGTTTTTTAGCTTGGCGTAGTCGGCTTGTCGTATGGACAAGCATTCAAACTGGCGACGTTTGACTAAAGGTGCTATTTCTGGATGTGGATAGGTAATACAACCATGTTTTTTTCCCAAAGAAATCATAGTTTCCTGGAAAATATTTTGTAGTGTAGTTGAAGCACATTTGTGATGCCCTAAATAAAGGAAAATCATGTTTGTACTCACTCCGTATAGAGTCATGTTGACTAGTTCCTTCAAGTTAATATTTTATAAAAAACTAATTGGCGCTTTTATAATATTGCCTATTTTTTTAAATTCTTATTTTAAAACTATTTTTGCAAAATGAACATTTTAAAAGTCATTATTTGTAAATCTTTCTATTTTATTATCAACACCGATGTACTCAGCAGGTTTCCATGATTCAATTAGTGGGCGAATACTACCATTGAAGTCGTATGAACCAACATCAATAATTCTTTTACCTCTTATTTCGGATTTATCTAAATTTTTATCTACAAATAAAATTGTACTAATTCCAGGCATAATTAATTTAGCTCATTGATATTTTTAAAATCTTATAACAACTATCTAATTTTACGATTCAATTTCCTCCCATAAAATCTTTACCTATACAACTATGAACATTCAAATCTAGTTCTATTAATCCTCGAAGACGATTAGGATATAGAAAAGAGTGTCCAAATTCCCCTTTATCTACAACAGTTAAAATTGATAAATCTAAAAAATTATTCATCAAACTTCCACAACTTAGGAAAAGCCCTATACTGTAATCACCTGCTACCAAAGGAATAGATTTTGTACTTACAAAGATTGTATAAGTTTTAGCACCGTCTAGTTTATGAGTAAGATCATTGGTTTTAAGATTAAGGAGAGCAACACGTATACCCGTTACGGAATGAATTAATAGTGCCGCTTCGTCAAGTTGAGTTGCTTTAGATGACCAAAACTCAAGGACAAATTCTACAGGCTCTCCACTCACAACAGGGTTGGGTGAAATTGCTAATCTCTGAAGTTCTAGATTCTCCCCAAGCTGAATTGGATTATTTGAAGTAATTTTACTCTGATCCTGAAAGGAATTGAGATACAGTTCAATTTGGTCTGATACAGCGCCTGTACCAAAAAGTTGACCCGACTTCAGATGCATAGCGCTTGTGCAGAAAGTTTCAATGGCATTCATATTATGACTCACGAACAGAATTGTCCGTCCTTCGTGCTGTGCTACATCTTCCATCTTGCCTAAACACTTTTTTTGAAACTGTGAATCTCCTACAGCTAGTACTTCATCGACAACTAGAATTTCTGGTTCTAAATGAGCTGCCACAGCAAACGCCAGCCGTACATACATACCCGAAGAATACCGCTTTACTGGTGTGTCTAAAAACTTTTCCACTTCTGCAAATGCCACAATCTCATCAAACTTCCGCTTAATCTCAACCTTGCTCATTCCCAGAATTGCACCGTTGAGAAAAATATTTTCCCTCCCTGTTAACTCAGGATGAAACCCTGTTCCTACTTCTAGCAAACTGGCAACCCGACCCTTAATCCTAATTCTACCCCTTGTTGGTTCAGTAATTCGGCTTAAAATCTTTAATAGCGTCGATTTACCTGCCCCATTGCGACCAATAATCCCAATCCTATCACCCTGCTTGACTTCAAACGAAACATCCTTGAGCGCCCAAAACTCTTCATAAGCTGGGTTAGCTAGCGATTTCCCCCAAGAACTCAGCAATCTTTGTCCAAGAGACTTAGCTCCATTGGCAATCGCCTCCCGTAACATTTTGTTACGCTTCTGCTGCTGATGACCAATGATATATTTCTTACCGAGATTCTCGACCTGAATCACCGTGTCAGACATTACCTATTACCTAGTTAGCTTATCCACTGAAAATACCTAGATTACATCCGCAAACGTCCGTTCTACCTTACGAAAATACCAAATGCCACTTGCCAATACTCCAAAAACCAATCCTAATGATAGAAGAAATCCTGGCAAATAAATTCTGGCGTCTCCACCTAAAATTGCCCAACGAAATCCATCGATTACCCCGACCATAGGGTTAAGTGAATAGACTAATCGCCACTCTTGAGGCACAATTGTGCTACTAAATCCCACGGGCGAAATATACAAACCAAACTGGACGATAAACGGTACTATATAGCGGAAATCCCGATACTTTACATTCAGTGCCGCTAGCCATAACCCTGCCCCCATTGATGCTGCAAACGCAATTATAATAAAAAATGGTAGTGTCAAGATTCGCCAACTGGGTAGGAAATCATACCACGCCATTAAGCCTAGCAAAATTATCCCTGATATCATAAAATCTACAAAGCTGACAATCACGGCACTGGCTGGCACAATCAAGCGGGGAAAGTAGACCTTGGCGATTAAATTGGCATTGCTAATCAAACTATTGCTGCACCCGGAAAGGGCATTGGAAAAGAACTGCCAAGGTAACATAGCCGCAAATACCAAAATCGGATAGGGAACGCCTTCAGAGGGTAATTTTGCTAGTTTACCAAAAACTATGGTAAATACCACCATTGTTAAAAAGGGTCGGATTAATGCCCAAGCTATGCCAATGATGGTTTGCTTGTATCGTACCAGTATATCTCGCCATGCCAGAAAGTAGAACAATTCCCGGTAACGCCACAAGTCTTTCCAATATTGTTGTTCGGTGCGACCAGCCTCAATTATCAGTTCTTGCGTCATTGGTCATTGGTCATTGGTCATTGGTCATTGGTCATTGGTCATTGGTCATTGGTCATTTGGTTGCTTTGCTTCAATCTTTTGATGCTAATGATATTTTGTACAAATGCCAATAACCTTAAAGTCCAATTGGAGTGGGCATTGACGGATTTGTATAAGCGCACCTTGATCATTGATGTCAACTTAAGTTGAGTCCAGGGCGACCCGAGCCAATTGAGTGGACACAGTTGTTGATTTGTGCAAGCGGGTCGCCCCTACAGGAGAATCAAGGGTGATAGCCTTCCTATTTTCGCCCATGCCCCGACAATCCCAGATTATACAGATCTCCTCAGTCCAGCTTCAACGCATTGACTGGCACCTCATCCCAGGAACTGACAGTTCTCAGACGCGCTACCCAACCTGCTGATTTTTGCTCCTCTGTCAAGTTCTGCTGGAACGATTCATGGCAGTCTTTGGCTTGAGCCTCGTCACAACAAGCGATACAGGAATAAATCAAACCTCCCGGATCGACCTGTTCATTCACCCAAATCATGATGTTCTCCTCATTCCCTGAAACAGTTAATCACAATCTTAAGTAAATCTACTTATTTTTGTAAAAGACTGGGATCACTGACGGCAAGAGGAAAAACACAGTTTTTGATATTTCATTAGCTTTGGCGACATAAGTTGTCAACGAGTTTAATGATTATATAAGGTTTGTGTCGCTAGTTGGGGAAGTGCATCACCTGTGACTCGGCAAATGCGCCAGTCGGGTAGCACTTTAGCACCGAGGCGCTGATAAAACGCGATCGCAGGTTCATTCCAGTCCAAGACTGACCACTCTAAGCGTCCACAATCCCGTTCTACCGCTAGTTGGGCAACATAGGTTAGTAACGCCTTCCCGATACCCTGACGCCGAAACTCCGGGCGCACGAATAAATCTTCGATGTAAATGCCCGGTTTGGTTAAAAAGGTGGAATAGTTAGAGAAAAACAGGGCAAAGCCTACCGTCTGCCCCTCATACTCTGCCAGAATTGCCTCAACATAAGGATTAGCCCCAAACAGGTGGTCGTGGAGAGCGTCCATCGTCCCTGTGACTAGGTGAGACAGCTTCTCATACTCAGCCAGTGCTTGAATGAGTTCAAACAGCACTGGCACATCTGTTGGGGTAGCGGGTCGTATCTTTAGCTTGCTCATTGTTCGTTCGTAGTTGGCACGAAGCGTGCCATCAGCGCTGAAGCGCTTACTACAAAACCAATCCTAACTTAACCACCCTTGTAAGCGGCGAGCAACTTGAGGACGGCGCAGCTTCCGCATGGCTTTACTCTGAATCTGACGGACTCGTTCGCGGGAAAGGTTGAACATGCTGCCCACTTCCTCTAAGGTGTAGGATTCAGGCGTCGCTAATCCATAGCGTAGAGAAATGACATCCTTTTCCCGTTCGGTGAGAACATCACTCAAGACATCGGAAATCTCTTGACGCATCATCGATTCGCTCATCTGCTGTTCGGGCAAGTGCAGATCGTTGTCTTCCAGCAAATCCACGAGTTCTGTATCTTCGCCTTTACCCACGCGATGGTTGAGAGAGAGCGATCGCCGACGTAATTGTAACAACTGACGCAAGCTAGTGCGGCTAATGTCTAAGGCTTCTGCGAGTTCGGTTTCGTTGGGAGTCCGTTGCAGTTTCTGCTTGAGTTCCCGCTGCACTTTTTTCAGCTTATTCAGCTTTTCGACAATGTGAATCGGTAAGCGAATCGTGCGGGCGTCATTGGCAATGGTACGGGTAATCGCCTGACGAATCCACCAATAGGCATAGGTGGAGAATTTGTAACCTTTGGCGGGATCGAACTTCTCCGCCGCCCGATTGAGTCCTAATGCGCCTTCTTGAATCAAATCCAGGAAAGGAACTCCCCGGTTAAGATAACGTTTGGCGATGGAAACGACTAAGCGTAAGTTGGAACGAATCATTTTACGCTTCGATATCTGTCCTCGGTAGAGACGATTTTCAAATTGACGTTCGGTCAGATCTAAAGCTTGAGCCAGTTCAGCGTTCGTTGGTTTGCGTCCCAACTCTTGGTGCAAGCGTTCAGTCATTTCGTCCATTTCTACCAGGAATTGAACCTGAGTGGCTAACTCAATCTCTTCTTCTGGCTTCAGCAAGGGGTAACGCGCCATCTCCTTGAAGAATGCTCCTACTGTATCATCAGAGCTAGTTTTATGGTAGCCAGATTGTCGGCTTTTTCCGGCACGAGTCTCTGTTTCGGAAAATTCGACTTCGACCTGATTTTGGTCATTATCTGAGATTTGCTCACTCTGAGGGTGAGAAAAATCCGTATCTTCTGTAAACTGACGAGTAGCAGTTGGGTTCAATTGTGCGATAGTCATAGTTAGGTTTGAAGTAGGAGTGTTATGAAAGCTTGTGATTGGGTTTTTAGGCAATCGGTCAGTTAGATAGATTGAACTAGACAGATTGGGCAGATGGACTGAATATAAATGGGTACTGTCAATGAAAATTTTTCAACACTGGCTGTAGCTACGGGCTGTACAGCTCAACACAACATAAGAGATGATTTGAGTGAGAGTCGCTATTCAAGGCGCACCCCCATCTCGATACCTTCTCTATGTTTAGGATTAGAAAATACTGATTCTAAGGCTACCAGAAGCAATTTGGCTAGTTGTTGCCCTGATTACAAAATATTGAACAGCATAGATGTATGGATTATAGCGGCAAACTCAATGGGCTATATACAGAATCTCATACAGGTGGCTGTTTTACTCTCTACCGATCGGGTGAAAATAAGCAGAGGGAGCTGGGGAAGCAGAGGGAGCTGGGGGAGATGTAGAGACGTGCCATGGCGCGTCTGGGAGCTGGGGGAGATTGAATTGATCATATTGTTGTTATATTTTGATACTTTGCCCTAATGTCACTAACCCGCCCGATCCAACATTATGTATTCCCTGTTCCCTGTTTCCTGAAAAATGATCAATCAAATTAGGAGATAATATTCGTGACCAAACCAACTCTCGTCGAGAATCCCGGAATTCCTGCTGAATCAGCAGAGGGTGTATCGACTGCATACAATCCCAGCAACTTCGATACTAACGTGATGGGAACATATAATCGCTTCCCCATCGCCCTAGAACGGGGTACGGGTTGTCGAGTTTGGGATACAGCCGGACGTGATTATCTCGATTTTGTCGCTGGGATCGCTACCTGTACCTTGGGTCACGCTCATCCGGCTCTGATCGAAACGGTGACGCAGCAAATCAAAACCCTGCACCATGTTTCTAATCTTTACTATATTCCCCCTCAAGGAGAATTAGCTCAGTGGATGATTGAGCATTCCTGTGCCGATCGCGTCTTTTTCTGTAACTCTGGAGCGGAGGCGAATGAAGGGGCGATTAAATTGGCTCGGAAATACGCCCACACGGTTCTAGAGATTGAGAAACCTGTAATTTTGACTGCGAATGCCAGTTTCCATGGACGCACGTTAGCGACGATTACAGCTACGGGTCAGCCCAAGTATCAGAAAAATTTTGACCCCTTGGTGCCGGGATTCTATTATGTGCCGTATAACGATATCGGTGCTTTGGAAGATGCGATCGGAGAATTGGATGAAGGGGATCAACGAGTAGCCGCAGTGATGCTTGAACCCCTGCAAGGAGAAGGGGGTGTGCGTCCCGGCGAGTTGGAGTACTTCCTGCGCTTACGGAAAATTTGTGACGAAACGGGTATCTTGCTGATTTTAGATGAAGTACAAGTCGGTATGGGTCGCACGGGTAAGTATTGGGGATATGAGAATCTAGGGATTGAACCCGATATTTTTACTAGCGCGAAGGGATTAGCGGGTGGTGTTCCGATTGGGGCGATGTTGTGTAAGCAATTCTGTAATGTGTTTCAACCTGGGGATCACGCGAGTACCTTTGGCGGGAATCCTTTGGCTTGTGCGACGGCTTTAACCGTGGCTCAAACGTTGGAACGGGACGATATTCTGCACAATGTTCAGCAACGGGGTGAACAGTTACGGACTCGTTTAAGAGCGATCGCGATGAACTATCCCCAGCTCATTAATGAGGTGCGCGGTTGGGGACTGATTAATGGAATGGAGTTGAATGCGGATGTAGAATTTACAGCAGTGGATGTGGCGAAAGCGGCGATGGAGCAAGGATTGTTGCTAGTACCCGCAGGTCCGAAGGTGGTGCGCTTTGTCCCGCCTTTGATTGTCTCGGCGGAAGAAGTGGATGCAGCCGCTACAATCGTTGAAGAATCCATAGCCAAGCTAGCTGATTCCAGCAGTAAATAGGGGTTTGTCATTCGTCCTTTGTCATTTGTCATTTGTCTGTCATTTGTCATTTGTCCTTCGTTAAGTAGGGGCGGGTTTAGTTGCATCTGGGTGTAACCGAAAAGATAGTAGTCAAACCCGCCCCTACAACATTTCCCCTAGCTTCCCTCATCTCCCCCATCTCCCTCTGCTTCCCCTGCTTCTCCCCTAGCCCATGAAAAAAGTCTGGTCATCGATAAAACCCTACATTCGCTGGGTCATTCTGGGCGGGACGCTATTTTTTATCGCCAAAGCTTTTAAAGATCATTGGCGAGACATTACTGGAATTCGCATTGATCCCCAGGGTTGGACAATGCTAGCGATCGCAGTCTTGGTCACGCTTCTGGCACATATTTGGTCGGGTTGGGTTTGGACGTGGATTCTCAAGGCATTTAAACAACCTATTGGACAGCGTCAGGCGCTGCAAGTTTATCTGAAAACAAATGTTGCTAAATATTTACCCGGCAATGTATGGCATTTCTACGGTCGAATTTCCGCTGTCATGGGCGCAGGAGGTTCCGTGGGGGCTGCTAGTATCAGCGTGTTGCTCGAACCCCTGTTAATGGCAGCTTCTGCGTTAGCGATTGCCTTAATTAGTGGTGGATTGGGTTGGGTGAATATGGCGTCTGATAGCCGAATATGGGGTTTAAAATTTGTGGGTTTAGCCGTGGTGTTGCTGGGAGTTCATCCGCGAGTTCTTAATCCTATTGTTCAACGCTTAAGCCGATTTAAGAAAATTCAAGATACGCAAGAGTTTCCGATTAAACACTATCCCTTATTGCCGTTGTTGGGTGAAATCGGCTTTTTGGGATTTCGGGGAACCGGATTTTTATTTACCTTACTGGCGGTAGGCTCAATTACTCCCAATCAGATTCTGCCATTACTGAGTGCGTTTAGTTTTGCCTGGTTAACGGGATTAGTCGTACCTGGGGCACCTGGCGGTTTAGGGGTATTTGAAGCCACCGCGATCGCACTTTTGGATCAGCAGTTGCCTAAAGGTCTCATCCTTACGGGTATTGCCCTATTTCGCTTGGTCAGTATTCTGGCAGAAATGAGCGCTGCTGGACTGGCAACTTTAAGTGAACGTATGCAAGGGATTTCGGGAAAATAAATCAATGATCCTGAAGCAGGTGAATCAACGGAAGTTAGAGCGGGTTCAATCGTTCCCCCCGCCCCACACCCTACACATCCTTCATTCCTCCTATTACTTCCCGCACTCGATAAATTGGTCGCCCTTGGGACTCGTGATAGGTTCGCATTAACACTTCTGCTAATAGACCAAAACTAAATAACTGGACTCCTGCTAACAGAAGGACAACAGCTAAAATCAGTAAAGGTCGGTCACCAATATTCTGCCCAAACCCTAGTTTAAGTACGGTTAAATATAGCCCTAAAAACAATCCCACACCGAAGGAAAGCAAGCCGAATAATCCAAAGACATGCATGGGACGAGTGAGAAATTTCTTCATGAAAAATACGGTAACTAAATCCATAATTACACGAAATGTTCGTCCTAAGCCATACTTACTTTGACCGTAGCGACGGGCATGATGTCGCACAGGAATTTCCGTAATTCTTGCTCCCTCAATATAGGCTAACGCCGGTAGAAATCGATGTAACTCACCATAGAGATGCATATCCGCCACCAGTTCAGAACGGTAGGCTTTTAGGGAACAACCATAGTCATGTAATTTGACACCAGTCACTTTCCCAATTAGCCAATTGGCAATTTTAGAGGGGAGGAGTCGAGTTAAAGCTGCATCTTGTCGTTCTTTGCGCCAACCACTGACTAAATCATACCCTTCTTCCATCTTGGCGAGTAAGGCGGGAATATCAGCCGGATCATTTTGTAAATCACCATCTATCATCACAATAACGCGACCTTGAGCATATTTAAATCCGGCTGACATGGCGGCGGTTTGACCATAGTTTCGGCGGAGAATCACCGCTTTTAAGTCCGGGCGGCTGCGTGCTAATTCCAGGAGAAGTTCTGTGGAACCATCTTGGGAACCATCATCGACACAAACGATTTCGTAGGAAAGCTGATTGGCACTTAAACTGGTTGCTACAGCGTCAACCAGGTGAGGTATGCTAGCGACTTCATTGTAAATAGGGACAACCACCGATAACGCCAGTGGATTTGGTGAAAGGATTTTTGCTTGATAGGTCTCAAACGATAATGAATCCGCCATTTCTCAAGTCCTAGTTTTCCAAATTGAGCCTGAATTTTTGAATGATAGCAATTCTCCGAAAGAATGTAACACAGATAATTTTTAGGGGCAAACTTTTGTTTATCTTGTTTTTCATAGCATCTTGGGCGTGGGTAATAGGTGTGGGGTGTAGGGAAAATTTCAGCTTATTAATAGAATGATGTAAGCTTTCTCTGTAAGGGAAGCTTTATTTCTAGGGTCTACTAATAAACATTCACTATCTTTTCACTTGAATCCGTTTAGGAAATCCTGCCAAAAGCGATCGCGCAAATTCCACTCAATATTAAACCAATGCCTACCCAATGGGTATAGGGAACATGTTCTTTTAAAAGAATCGCTCCCGATAAAGTGGTTGCCGTAATAGTTAATCCAATAACTAAGGGATAAACCAAGGATAAATTAAGTTTACCCAAAACGAGTACATAAAATACTGTACTCACTGCATAAGCCGTAATACCTCCGAATAGATAAAGATTTAGAGGATTTTGACCAGCTCCTAGTTTTAGAAGGCTTTGACCGAGGGAGTTTAAGGAGACGGATATCAAAATCAGAACGCTGAGAACCAGAGGATTGTTCATAACCAATTCTTATCGATATGGAAAAAAATAAACGATTGAGTGAGCTTTATTGATCAAGACGATGTAATTTGCCAGTCAATAGGCAATCCTCCGTTACGCTAACCCGCCGAATAAGCCAAAATGTTAACAATGAGGAATGAGATTAGGTCTCACTAGGGATTTAGTATACCTTATTTAGTCTCCTAAGAACGGTTTAAACAGCAAGCCAACACCTCTCTCATCAGCCGACGTAACAGAACCATAGCGTCGTCCCAATCGCCAAAGTTACCACAACTATCCAAAAAATTAACAAAATTTGTGAAAGTTTTAATAATTCAGGATTTTCTACGGCTTTTTTTCTCAAGTTAAATGGCAAAAAGTATACGTGGTTTAAATGCTCTACAAACCCCTTTTTTTTAGGATTCATCTCGACACATCCTTCCGTGAAAGACCCATCAACCAAGCAAACAATATTATTCAAGCGTTGAGCTAGACGGGCATCAAAACGAGTTCCTGGCATTCCTACCTTTTTTTGATAAATTTCTAAGTTCATGGGCATTGCCACCGATGCAATTTGAGCCAGGATGGCAATTGCCAGGATTCCTCTCATCAACCAAGCCTTTAACGTCTTCGCCGATAGAAGATGCTGTATAAATAAAGCTAAAAGAGGGATGAGTAAGAGATGGACAGAGGTAACGTGATATCTGGCTGCCCAAGCATGATCCCCATGCCAGAAAAAGAACCGACTGTAGGCAACTAGATGTAAACCCAAGTTTAACACTCCCGTAACTAGATACCACTGCATGAATGGTGACAGTTTTCGCCACAGGAGGATGCCCAATACTAAACAGGGTATAAGTAAGGGATCATAAACAAAAATGCTTTTAGCAGGTGATAGCAAGGGACCGATAATTCCTACCAATGGTTCATTGATTAGGGGATAATTATCCGGCAGATCCGGCAAACCTGTCCACATGGGATCAGTATCTAATTGCTGCTTTTCGACTCTTTTCCCTGTGGCTAAAAAGCTCCCGTAGCGGATATAATCAAAAATGCGTCCAAGTAACGTAAACGGAATAAAACCGACTATCCATAATCCGACTTGCTTAATCACTTGAAGGTTGTCACGGCGTTGATACGCCAGACACCCGACTAGAAAAAGGACGACGGTAAACGCATGAACAATACTGGTAATTCGGATTAAGACAGCCCCACCTAAGGCGAGTCCGCTGATGAAGACAAAGCGAGAGCGTCCACTTCGCACATAAGCTAAAGCACCTGCATAACCAATGATGGTAAATAGCAGCAATTGATTATTATGCTGATGCACTTGGGCGTAATGTAAAACTGTCGTGCCAAGTAGCCAGGAAATACTGGTTAATCCGGCAACTCGTTCTTCAATGTCAAAAAGTCTCAGTAACCAGAAACAAGCGACTACAGTAGCCACATTTAAGGGAATGAAAATTAAGAAGTTAACGGTTAAGTCCCGGATTATTTTTGATGGTATTTCCGGAAAAAAGCTATGCAACTGGGTTCCCAACCAGTCACCTGGAAGCATGAGTAAAGACTGCCCCTGTTCGTAAGCGATGTAACGCTTTCCACCCGTTCCTATAACGCCAGCTTGGATATCTCCCCGCACTTTGAGTTGATAATCTGGGGATACTTGTACTTCTTCCGTTCCCGTCCACCAGGCATGAGCCATTTGCAATCTCAGATCAGTATCGAGAACACCAAGCGTTCCTGAGTTGACGGCGGTAATCCATAGTGAGGAAATCAAAATTATTTTTGTTAAAGTTTTCATAGAAATTAATTAGCATCAATTTTTGATTAACTATTAAAATTGGCGATTAATTATTTTGACAAAGATTGAATGATTAATCAATTTAAACCTGATTGAGCAATAACGATGCTATAGTGTCAGTCAAATTCAGGTAGTGGATGGGCAAGGTAGGCAATGCGTTTTGCCTCTCGACGTCCACGAGCAACAGAATCCAAGATAAGACCGCAGGTGAGACTCAGGAAAGCTAGCAACATAATCGAAGCGGCTAGGATAGCAGTGGGGAACCGTGGCACTAATCCTGTCTCCAGAAAAGTCTTCACAATAGGAATCCCCAGAATTAGGGAGATCAGGGCAAGCCCGACAAAAATAATACCAAAGAAAAGGAACGGTCGAACTTCTTTAAACAACAATAATGCCGTTCCTAAAACTCGCCAACCATCTTTAAAGGTTTTGAGTTTGCTGTGTGAACCTGGGAGTCGGGCAATGTACAACGTTGGCTCTTCGGCAAATGCCATTTTCAGTTCTAGCGCGTGTATGGTGAACTCAGTTTCAATTTCAAAACCACTAGAGAGTGCTGGAAATGATTTGACAAATCGGCGCGAAAATACTCGATAGCCAGAAAGCATATCCAAAAGCCGCGCCCCAAACAGGAATTTCACCAAGCCTGTGAGAAAGGCATTGCCGCCCCGATGACCACGACGGTAGGCGGCATTTTCTCCCGCCCCAGGGCGACGCATACCGATAACCATATCTAGCTGTTCTGCTAACAGGCGCTGCACCAATCGACGTACTGCTGCGACCTCATAGGTGTTATCACCGTCTGCCATGATGTAGATGTCCGCTTCTATATCAGCAAACATGCGCCGGATTACGTTACCCTTGCCTAACCTAGGCTCATGCCGAACCACAGCACCTGCCGTCATTGCCTGCTCTGCCGTATTGTCGGTTGAATGATTATCGTATACATAAATCTTGGCTTCTGGGAGTGTAGATTGAAACTCAGTTACGACTTGGGCAATCGTTAATGCTTCGTTATGGCATGGAAGCAAAACCGCAATATGATAGTTCTTAAGAGAGAGTGTCTTAGGCTTAGGTAAATGGTCTAGCATAGGTGATTGACCCAATAAAGATAAAAATGGAAGAATTAAATAGCATGTTTTAGAAGAACTCTATTACGTTGGGAGAACTAATTTTGATTTGAGCAAATATCCCCAAGAGAGCTAGAAATTATAGCCGTTCGCTCTCGCGTAGTTACAGTACAAGTGTTCTAAAATCCTCCTAATCAAGCATTCATCTCGCTTTGTGTAAATACACGCTTAGCGAAGCGCTATATACCCTTAACACTTCACGATTGATTCTCTTTTATTCCTATCCCTTCTCACTCATTGCCTTTAGCATCTGGGGAACAAGATTGCTGCCACTGAATCTGCTTCTCTACATCCTGAGTTTCTCCGGGTGGGACAGTCCGTTCATCTACAAAATAAAACTCCATGACTGATCTAATCGCAAGAGGCGACGAATCTAGTCGAGGGAATTCAGCGTTCTTGATTTCATCACCCGGTCAATTTTGGCACGAATATTGAGTATGACAAAGGACAATCAACGCTGAACCGTTTTTCGTCGCCGTTTCCAAAAGAGCTGTGCTAATTGTCGCCTTAAATTAACCAACCATTGACCGACCCAATGCTGCAACACCCGCCAGCGATGGCGTAGGGTGGGCAATCGCTGGAGATAAACGAATTGTCTAATCATACCAGCCAAACGACCGCTTATCTTTAGGGCAAAACTGGACACCACCGCCTCCCCTTTTCCCAAGGTCAACATTTCTCCGAGATGTAAATAGCGGAACGGCTTTAAGCGTTTACCCCTAATTGCCCGATACAGGTTTTTTGCCGCACAATCGGCTTGCTGGTAAGCTACTTGTGCGGTTTTGGGGAGTCTGCCTTCGGAATCTTGAATTTCTGCCATATCCCCTAGGGCGAAGACTTCTGGATAATCCACAACCTGTAAAGTAGGGTGGGTGAGTATCTTACCTTGAGGATTCTGCTGACAAGGGAGATGGCTTACCCATTCAATGGAACGAGTCCCCACTGTCCATAACACCAAATCAACAGGCATAAGGGTTTTTCCGTTCTGATTAATCAGGGTAATGTGATCCGGTTCAATCGCCTCTACGCTAGTGACAAAATCCATTTGTACCCGACGGGCGGTTAAGGCGCGATAGGCTGATTTCTGGCTGTAGGGGGTAAAGCTTTTCAGCAATTGTTGACCCCGTTCAATTAGTCGTACTTGTCCCCGTTCTTGCAAGCGATCGCTCAGTTTACAAGCTAACTCTACACCACTCGGTCCTGCACCGATCACCGCGATGCGAATTTGGGACAAATTCGACTGTTCCAACTGGTTAAGCTGTTGGTTGAGGCGTTCTGCATCAGTAACGGTGCGAAAGGGATAAGCGTAAGTCGCCGCACCCGGTACGCCCTCTAAGCGCATCTCGGCACCAACGGCTAATACTAAATAGTCATAATTTAGGATTTTGAGATTTTGCCCTAATTCTGATAGAGTTTCTAGTTGCAGCTTAACTTGGCGTTTTTCTAGATCGACCGCCTGAATATTTCCTTGACAAAAATCAACCGTTGTGTTTTTAATTAAATTTCGATAACGGGGGGCAATTTCCCAGGCTTGTAGTTCCTGGGTCACCCGTTCATAGAGCAAGGGCGTAAACACCAGATGATCTTTGCGATCAATTAAGGTAATTTTATACTTCGGTGATTTAAACAAGCGAAACCGTTGCAGGTATAAGGCGGTATAAAGTCCACCAAAACCACCCCCTAAAATGCAAATGTGAATAGATGGTTCATTGTTCATTGTTCATAGTACTCATTCAACCTCAAGCCAGCCAGATAGCTTTTGATTCCATCAGAATTCAAAGTAGATAAACTCAGAGGGCTGATTCGCCGCGAATAGGATGGTTAATCCTAATAAAACTCGCGACACCCAAGGCAATAGTAACAATTCATATTCAAACTTACGCTTTTGCCAAACGGCTAAATGTTCCATAAATAAAACGCCATTGGCAAGCAAAAGGGTCACAATTAATGCCGTACCTTCATTCAAGCTGTAGGAACTGAAGAAATTACCTAAATTGGACAAAGAATAAGCCCACGGCGTAACCAGCGTTTGTAACTTTGACAGCAATCGCAGAGTATTTGTGTCCATAAAGAACAGACACCCCAGCGTCACTGAACCAAAGGTTAGCGCCCAGGAGATAAACTGAAATCGGGAGACTTGTTTTCCTTTCCCCATCAAGCGTTGAAAGGGTCTACCTGTGTAGCGCAATAGCAACAGTAACGAGCCGTGATACGCCCCCCAAATAATAAAATTCCACGCCGCACCATGCCAGAATCCGGATAGGGTAAAGGTGATGAATAAAAAGAAAGCGGCTAATTGTTTTTTAGAACCCATCAACGGCAGAAACACATAGTCGCGAAACCAGTTATTTAGGGTAATGTGCCATCGCCGCCAAAATTCCTGGATACTGACGGAGGTATAGGGTGCCAGGAAGTTCACGGTTAGTTTTACTCCCAATATTCTCGCCACACCCAGCGCCATAAAACTGTACCCGGCAAAATCAAAGTAGATTCTCAGAGTAAATAAGTAAGCAAAAAACCAAACCATCCAGGGATTGGCGGTTTCTTGTAAGTTAATGTAGGGGGCGATATTGTCGGCTAGCACCAACTTCATAAAGAAGCCCAAAGATAGCCACCGGAACCCATGTTCAAAGTTTTCTGCTGTGAATTTAAAGCGAAACGATTGAATTTGGGGTAATAAGTCAGCCCGCCGTTCGATTGGTCCTGCGACAATTTGCGGAAAGAAGGCAATAAAGTTAATGTAATCCAGAAAGGCGATGGGTTTTTTATATTTGGGTCTGAGGGAATCAACCACAAACGCCACCATCTGGAAGGTGTAGAAGGAAACACCAGGGGGAATCTGTTGAAAAATGGGCAAGGGAAAGCCTTGTTCCCAGTTATTCCTGAATCCCGGTACGACGATGCCAAATACATCTTCGACAAAAAATGTCAAGTATTTGAGGTAAGCGAGGATTGCAATATCAGTGATAATGACAATCGCAGCAATTAACTTGGCACCATTGCCACGACGCCGAAGCATCAGCCGTACCATGAAGTAGTTGAAAATAATTTCAACGATAAAAATGGCAAAACTGGAGCGACTGGCGTTCAAAAATAACATCAATGACATCACCGCCAAGCCGATGGTGTCAAAGTTGTCTCGCCATAACTTCAGGGATTTGCCCACATAGCGAATGGCAAAGAAAGGAATGGCGTAAAGCAGTAGTATCCACCAGAAGGAAAAGTCAGAAAAATTCAATTAACGGCTTCCTCCTTTTTTTGTCCTTTGTCATTCGTCATACTCAAGGGAGCGCCAAGCAAGCTACGTTTATGTCATTTGTTAGGGAACAGGGAATAGGGAATAGGGAATAGGGAATAGGGAATAGGCTATAGAAATTTTGTCTCCCATCTCCCCCTGCTCCCCCTGCTCCCCCTGCTTCCCCTGCTTCCCCATCTCCCAGACGTGCCATGGCACGTCTCTACCCTCCCAATCCTTTCCAAAATCCACCCCAGCCTTTGCCAGATTTTGCCGATGCTTCGGGCTTCGCTTCTTTCGTCTCAGAGGCGGCGGTGGGTTCGGCGTTGTCTAATGCGGCTGAAACATCGAATTCTTCAACTAAATATTGAGCCGATTTCTCAATCGTCGGGTAATCCCAGAATAATGTTGAAGGTAATTCTACCTCTAACCAATCTTCGAGTTCACCGACAATGGTTACCGCATCAATGGAATCCAACCCATAGCGGGTTAAGGGTTCGGTAACATCAATGTTTTTGGCATCTAGGGACAGTTGTTCAACCAGTTGATTCACCATCCAATTTTGAATCGCTTGAACCGAATCAACAGACTGATTGTTCGTTTCTACGTCACTTTGAACCATAACGTCATTAGGCTTGGAGTTGGAGTTCTGCACTTGCATGGGGTTTTTCCTCTTGTGTTTCAGTTTGGGCGAGTTGAATCGGTACAATGGAAAACATTTTGTTTTCCTGATGCAGCTTCAGCAGGTGTTGTGCCACATTTTCACTGTACGCTTTCGGGACAATATTGGGCAGCGATCGCCAAGGGCGTAAGCGGCGATAAAGTCCTAGGACTAACCATTCCCCTTTAGCAAAGAAGTCATCCAAGATTGTCCGGTTGTAAATCCAAGTGTGAACTGACGCGGCGGCGGCGTGTAAGTCGCAGTATTTTTTCGCCAGTTCAAAGAGTTCGGGATCTTGATCATGACCATGTTCAAATCCGGAGTTGGCAATGCGTTCGTCGAAGGCATCGAGTTCCTCTAGAACAATGGTAGTTAAGCTGATAATTTTTTCCAATACGTCGGCGTCAACATCCGCTTCCGTCGTCAGCGCCTGAAGCTGTTCCCAGGCAATTTCTAGCCCTTGCAGCACATCATCAGCCCCGCGACCAAATAATCCCAGTTTCTCTGGCTCAAAGGGCGGCACAGATTTTTCTAGGGAAAAAATGGTATCCAGACGAGATTGAATTCCCTCCATCGTCTTCTGCTTGCGTCTGGAGCGATATTTAGCAATTTGGCGAAACTGGAGAATTAGAGCATGGAGGTTTACCACACTACTGCCATCAAACATACTGATAATTGAATTATCCCGCAGCAGTTTCTGGAATATGCCGTAGTCATGCTCATCGCGCATATAGAAGCGGGAACCGAGGACAACGTAAACACTATTAATCACCTCCTCTAGTTTGATGGTGACAAAGTATTTCACCACCGCCGCCCAAACCGAGAATTGTTCGGGGATAATATGAAACCCTCTAGCGGCACCAATGGTTTCACAGTCACAAACCAACATGTCAATAAAGGCATCGACTAGGGTTTGTCGAGGTTGGGGGATATCGAAAACGGTTTTGTTATAAATAACCCGGTTAACGGCAAAGTTCAGCGTGGTTCTCATTGCCGTATCAGCCGCACCATGAGAAAAAGCGGCGCACAACATGCGGGTGATTTGGAATCCCTTGAGTGCGAGTTCTAACCCCGCACCTTCCTCCTTTAACCGCATTGCTTCGGGAATAAAGCAATCCTTAAACCCGATTCCGCTCATATCCGAAGCACGAATCCCATGGGTGAGGATTTTGGGCAGGTTGTAGTAGCTGGAGGGGTCAAGTTGACGTTTGTCCACCATAAATAAGGAGAGACAGCGAGCGCCCTCCTCTTCATCGGTTTTGGCTAAAACAAAGGTTACCCCGGAACGAGTGGCGCGGTTAATGGGCCACTTTTCACCATTCAGGAGATAGCCGCCCTCAACTTTTTTAGCTGTTACATCACCGCCAATCAAGTCACTCCCATGCGCCCGTTCGGAATAAGCCAGACACATTGTCCCTTTTTCCTCGCGGATAAACTGGGAGAGTTTCTTTTTCTGGTCATCTGTCCCCGCCATCCAGGTAAGGAATGACCAGAACATCGTGGTGAATGCGATCGCGATCGTCTGATCCCGCCGTGACATCACCCGGACAAAGGCGACGAATTCCTCAAAGGAGGAAAACTTCCCACCACAGTTTTCAGGAACATAGTAATCTTGCAGTTTCCAGTTATAAAGCCAATCCACTTCCGCTTCTGGAAACTCTTCGCTCTCATCCAGTTCCATCACCCGTTTAAAGGACATCGTACTCTCTGGATGACCCGGATCGCCCAAATCCCGTTCTAGCGCTTCCGCTATTTGATACTGTTTCAGTTGATGCATAAACCTGTACCGAATGACAAATGACAAATGACAAATGACAAATGACGAATGACGAATGACAAACCCTAAGACTTAGGAACTTGTAATTGCTGCGCCAAAGCATCCACTTCTCCCTGGAGAGTACGGAACTTACTCGTCAGTTTCGGATTTTCACTCCAATCGGCAATCACACCCAGTTCTCCATCCAGGAACTTGGTTCTCGCCGCACGGCGCTGAATCTTGCCACTTGAGGTTTTCTCAATCGTGCCAGATTTAACTAAGACAACCGCATACGCTGGGATTTCATGTTCCTCAGCGATCGCTTGGCGAATATCCGTAATCACTTCCTCAAAGCTGACATCGTGAGTCCGGCGTTCAACCTCCTGCAACACAATCAACCGTTCCTCGCCGCCAGCCTCGATGGAAAATGCCGCCCCATAATCAGGACGCAAGGCGGAGTGAACCTGCTGCACTGTCCATTCAATATCTTGCGGATAATGATTCGTACCTCGGATAATAATTAGGTCTTTAATCCGACCCGTAATAAACAGTTCACCATCCCGTAAAAATCCTAAATCCCCGGTTCGCAAGAATGGACCATCGCCAGTATCTGTCAGATAAGCCTGAAAGGTTTCCTTTGTCGCCTCTTGTCGTTGCCAATACCCTTGAGCGACACTGGGGTCTTTCACCCAAATTTCTCCTACTTCATCAGGCTCACATTGGGTCAATGTATCAGGATTAGCGATAACCACTTGAGTATCACAAACCAGACGACCGCAACTGGGTAACATCCTTACTCCCTCTTGGGGGCTAGATAGGGGAACAATCCGATTTTTTTCTAAAGCAGACGCATCCAGGATACAGAGAACGGGCGGAGTCAGTAATGGCTTACTGGATACCAGCAACGTATCTTCCGCTAATCCATACGCCGGAGCAAAGGCATTCCAGCGAAACCCACACTGTTCAAAGGTTTCAAAGAACGCCTGCATTACTTTCGGGTTAATTGGTTCCGCCGCGTTTCCCGCCGCTTGCCAACTGCTCAAATCCAGTTTTGCCAGTTGTTTTGGTTTTGCCCGCCGCACGCACAAATCGTAAGCAAAGTTCGGTGCTTGGCTATGGGTTGCCCGATAATGGGTAATTGCTCCTAACCAGCGCATCGGTTGCTTAATAAAGGAGAAGGGCGACATCACATAACAGGGCGTACCGTTATAGAGGGGTTGGATCATGCCTTGGACTAACCCGTAATCATGGAAATAAGGCATCCAAGTCACGGTGGCGCTATCTGAATCGTAACCGCAGGCTTCATTCAGATAGCCGGAATGAAACATCAGGTTATGGTGAGATAGCATCACGCCCTTGGGTGTGGAGGTTGACCCTGATGTGTACTGAAGATACGCCAGATCATCCCGACTTGCTTGTGGATCTTGCCATGCTTGAGCCAGATTGAGATCCACCTGTTCAGTATCCAGCCATTGCATTTGATCGAATTCCGGAAAGTCCTCCCGTCCATTCTCCAGTAGAGACAGAATTCGACCTGTAGTTAAACAAATCGAGGCTTGAGCATCCTGAACAATCGATCGCAGTCTGGGTAACGTGCGCTTCATCCGTCCCCCATCGGGAGGCGGCACCGGAATCGCGATAATTCCCCCATACAAACAGCCACAAAAGGCGGCAATCACCTCTAATCCTTGGGGATACAGGAGTAACGCTCGCTCTCCTCTAGCACTGTGCTGTTGTAGCCAAGCGCCAATCGCCCGGGCTAAACGGTCAAGTTTTGCATAAGTGAGTTCCGGTCCATCTGGCTTGCCATCAACGAGAAATTTATACGCTAACTTGTCCGACTGCTGTCGCGCCCTCCAACGCAGCAGTTCTGTCAGTGTCGAAAATTCAGCTAGGGAAACTGTAGAACTCGCAGGGTTTTGAACCATCTTTATATAACCTTATCTAAGCAGTTGGCTGGGGCTAAGTCTAAGACCTTGTCGCCGCGATCGCTCCATCCATTCGTAGTCGGTGTTTGATTCGCCACCTTAGCTCAGCTACCCCGATCCGCACGCACATTTAACTCATCTTAAAAATTGATAACAAAACGTGACATAATTATTCTTCTTCCAGTGCTTTAGATCATTATGGCTTAATATTTATGAATGATACTAATTCTCTATAAAGTTTTGGTAAAGTTTTGATCGTCGTTCGTCGTTCGTCATTCGTCCTTTGTTTACTGGCAGACCCTCCGCACCCTCCGCACCTCACCTCACAGCCTTTGTGATAACGCTAACGACAATGAACAATGAACCATAAACAATGAACCAATTCGCCAATCTCCTGCAAACCCCCCATAGCGGCTATCACTGGGATGGAAGTAGTTCTCGCTTCTTTGAAGGGTGGTACTATCGAGTCACCTTGCCCGATTGGGGTCAGACTTTTGGTTTTATGTATTCCATTGAAGATCCCATTGGCTGTCAACCCCACAGTGGTGGCTCGGCTCAAGTTTTGGGTCCTGAGGATGGCTACCTCTGCCGTACTTTTCCAGATGTTGAGCAATTTTGGGCATCTCCCTCATCATTAGCCCTAGGACATTGGGGTAAAACGGACTTAGCCATTCCCGCCAAATATTTAGATCCCCTAACCTTTGATAATCACATCCAGCAAGGGTATCAAGCCACCGCCACCTGGAATCAAGGTAAAATTAGCGATCCCGCTACTGGAGATTACTGTCATTGGCGCTATCAAATTGAACCCATCTATGGTTGGGCAAGTCGCGATGAGCCTCAGCAATCCACAGCCGGCTGGTTATCGTCCTTTCAGATATTTGAACCCGGTTGGCAGATTTTAATGGCTCACGGCTGGGCGACGGGTTGGATTGAGTGGAAGGGTCAACGCTACGAGTTTACCAATGCTCCCGCTTACGGTGAAAAGAACTGGGGGCGTTCGTTTCCGCAAAAGTGGTTTTGGCTCAATTGCAACAGTTTTGATCATGAACCCGACTTAGCACTCACGGCGGGGGGCGGTAGGCGCGGCGTGCTGTGGTGGATGGAATCCGCCGCATTAATTGGTATCCACTATCAGGGTAAATTTTATGAATTCGTTCCCTGGAATTCCCAGGTGTGCTGGCAGATTCAGCCCTGGGGAAGTTGGCAAATGCAAGCCCGTAATGCTGACTATGAGGTTGAGTTAACCAGTACAACAAATCGACCAGGTACTCCCCTCCGCGCCCCAACGGAACAGGGTTTAATCTTTATTTGCCGCGATACCATGCAGGGTGAGATTACGCTGGAATTGCGATCGCGACAAGGAGGAACCCCGAAAACGATTCTCAACGCCCATAGCTCACTGTGCGGCTTAGAAGTGGGAGGCGAACCTTGGGATGAGGCGTGGATAGGTGAGGCGAAATTGCCCTGGATTTCCTAGTAGCTGGGGAGCATGTAGAGACGTGCCATGGCACGTCTGGGAGATGGGGGAGATGTGCTATGGCATGTCTGTGTGTAGGGGCGGGTTTAGGGACTAATATTGATTGTTATCCCTAGCTTAGCTGCAAAACCCGCCCCGACCAAATGACTAGAGAGAAAGGATTGGGTATAATAGTTGAGTTGAAATGGGGCTGTGGCTCAGATGGATAGAGCAAGCGCCTCCTGAAAAATCGGGCACCGCCAGGGAAACCTGACGAGTGAATGTAGTCAAATTCAAGGAAGCCTAAATCTGATCCCAGATACGGTAATCTTGAGCCAAGCCGATTTGTTTGAGTTTAAGTCAATCTGGCAAAACTCCACTCTAAAAACGAATCGGAAGGTGCAGAGACTGGTTTAAGGACACCAATAAAAGATGGACTATAATGTCTCATCGAAAGTAGAGCAACGCGGTATTCTGGCTGGACTGTTATTAGGTGATGGAAAAAGAAATCAAAACAATTTCTTTATCCAGAATTCATCGAAGTATGAGGAGTATCTCTTATTTAAGAAAAAGCTTCTCGAACAGATAACTGGTAAACCAGTCAGTCTCCGACGCTGGAGTACAAAAAAGGGCTATGACCAAATTCGCCTAGAACCAAAGTTGATTCCCCTGACACGGGTCTTAGTTAAGAGGCTTTATCAAGCTGGAACCCAAACAATCACGCGAACGTTCCTGAATTTCTTAACCCCCCAGGGAATAGCAATTTGGTTTATGGATGATGGGTCTAAGTCCTTCCCCAAAAAAGACGGAAAGGTTCACGCTTTAACGCTTAAGCTGAATACTTATCTCTCTAAAGAACAAAATGAGATCATTGTTGCTTATTTTGCCGAGGTTTGGGGATTTAAGTGGGGGCTGAGTAAAGCCAAAGGACTTTATCGTCTGCGAATGGGAACGAAGGAAGGAAAACGCTTTTTAGCGTTCATTCGCCCTTACATCCACGACAGTATGCTCTATAAAGTACAAACGTCCTTAAACAGAACGGCTACCACCTAAAGGCGATACGCCCAAGGTGAAGGGATAGTCCAGAGAGTGAGGAAACTCACACCAATCTGAAGCGCTAGGTCGCCGGTTCGAATCCGGCCAGTCCCGTCAGTAAAACGTCATTGTTGACATCCCTGTGTTTTCAAATCGATTACCCGAATCGACAAACACGATTAACAACAGAAGGATAATGATGAAGACACGACAACTCGGCAAAAATGGACTGACGGTCTCAGCCATAGGGCTGGGATGTATGGGAATGTCTGAGTTCTACAGTGGTAGGGATGAAGCCGAATCCATTGCTACCATTCACCGGGCGCTGGAACTGGGAGTGACCTTTCTGGATACAGCAGATATGTATGGTTGTGGCGATAATGAGCGGTTGGTGGGTAAAGCAATTGCCAACCATCGCGACCAAGTTATCCTAGCCACGAAGTTTGGGATTGTGCGGGGTCAAGATAGTCAGATTCGTGGCGTCAATGGGCGTCCTGAATATGTCCATCAAGCGTGTGATGCATCCCTGGAAAGGCTGGGGATTGACCACATTGACTTGTACTATTTACACCGAGTTGATCCGAATGTTCCGATTGAGGAAACGGTTGGAGCAATGGCTGAGTTAGTCCAACAGGGTAAAGTACGCTACATTGGTCTATCTGAGGCGGCTACCGCGACGATTCGACGCGCTCATGCGGTTTACCCGATTACTGCGTTGCAGACGGAATACTCGCTCTGGAGTCGTGATCCAGAAGACGAGATTCTGCCTACAGTTCGGGAATTAGGGATTGGTTTTGTCGGGTATAGTCCACTGGGTCGAGGATTTCTATCGGGTCGGATTACCAGTCCAGAGGATTTAGCACCGGATGATTACCGCCGAAGTTCACCTCGGTTCCAAGGGGAAAATTTTAGCAAGAATTTGCAACTGGTTGAGCGGATTAAGGAAATTGCCCAGGAGAAAGGGGTCACTCCAAGTCAGCTAGCGATCGCGTGGTTATTGGCTCAAGGTGATGACATTGTACCGATTCCTGGAACCAAGCATCGCCGATACTTGGAGGAGAATGTTGAGGGAACGACCATCACCTTCACCCAAGACCAACTCCAGCGCATTGACGAGGTAGCTCCCCAGAACATTGCCGCAGGCGATCGCTATCCGGACATGAGCAGTGTCAATCGGTGACATCTTCCACCTTTGTGTCGAATATTATCACGGCGGCTGCCTAATTTGAAGTCATCTGACAGTAGATTTTTAGAAGCTTTACGGACTAGCAGAGAATTAGAGTGGAAAGTTTTCAGGGGATCGTGGAACTTTTCCAGTAATGGATTGCATTGCGGTTAAGCGTACCTTTAGACTGGTATCTTGCGATGTAGGGGGGATTTCCAGGTTCCGCCCAAACGAGCGCTCCTCCTTGATACCACCTGATTCATCTGTTTATTCATGCTTTTGAGGATTTCTGTGCGTCAACGGCGATATGGGTTTTCGCGATCGCGGCGCTCTAAGATTAGATTGCTATCCTGGCTGATGCCGATTTTGGCGGTTTCGCTATTCTGTGGCTATAAGCAAATTCAAAGTTATTTGATCCAGCCGGAAGCTATTTTGGTTTTAGGGGGAGAAGAAGAACGAGAACTGTTTGCGGCGGATTTTGCCCAGCATCACCCCGATCTCCACATCTGGGTATCGTCGGGTAGTCCGTCTTGGTACACCGAAAAGGTATTCGCCAAGGCGGGAATTCCCCGCAATCACCTGCATATTGATCGCCGCGCTACCGATACGGTGACGAACTTTACGACGTTGGTGGATGAGTTGAAAGCCCAAGGAATCGATGGTGTCTATTTGATTACAGCCGACGATCACATGTTACGGGCGCGGGTAATTGGTGAAATTGTATTTGGTAGTCGCGGGATCACTATTAAACCTGTCCCGGTGTCATTAGGACGTGATCCGGAACCGATTGAGAAATCCCTACGGGATGGTGCGAGGGCGTTATTGTGGGTGACAACTGGACATACTGGCGCGACTCTGGGTCAGACATCCAATTTCCTGAACAAATAAAACGTATGAGAGTTTATTTATCGGTGAAGAGGGCGGGTTTTGTTGTTCCTTTATCGGTGAAGAGGGCGGGTTTTGTTGTTCCTTTATCGGTGGGGAGGGCGGGTTTTGTTGTTCCTTTATCGGTGGGGAGGGCGGGTTTTGTTGTTCCTTTATCGGTGAAGATCTGAATTTAGTCCCTAAACCCGCCCCTACAATTGTCCCTAAACCCGCCCCTACAATTGTCCCTAAACCCGCCCCTACAATTGTCCCTAAACCCGCCCCTACAATTGTCCCTAAACCCGTCCCTACAATTGTCCCTAAACCCGCCCCTACAATGGTGGCTAAACCCGCCCCTCCAATGACTTGCTACAGACGTTCCATGGCACGTCTGGAATATAACCGATTAATGAGGTTAAACTCAGCAATGTTTTAGGCGGCGAGTTCTTGCACTAAAACATAGGGTTGTACAATCAAAGCTTGAAAACGTTTACTTTGATCGCTATTCCAATCGGCTAACTGATTCGCAAACGGTTTGTGAAGCTGTTGGTGACTAATCCAAGACTGGACAGACAACGTATCATCATTCGCGATCGCGACTCCCACATCGAGTAAATCTAACTCTGGCTTCACCACAATCACAACATCTCGTTTAGCATGAGGAACCAGCCAGTCCCAAGCAGCTTCATCGACAGATTGGGCGAGTTCGGCTTTTAAATCTTGCATGAGTTATCGAAGGACTTATGACAAAGGACAAAGGACGAATGACTAATGACTAATGACTAATAGACATCGCCGCATCCAAATGTTTTATTAATGTACCTTGAGGTAAAGATCCTTGTAAATGACTCCAAGGCAATATTTGCTCTGTTGACCAATCGTCATGTACATAAAAATCCAATTCTGGCAACTTGCCTTTTAACTGCTTGAATGCCCGTCGAAAACTGCCCACGGAGTCGCCATAATGCCGTGTTAATTCTAACAACTCCGACAATCGGCGATCGCCTCTAGAGATTAGCGCCTGAATTACTGACCAGTTATAGCTTTCCGGGCGAAAGTCAATCCCCTGCGATCGCAAGGTTTTCTGTAAATACTTCAACCGCTTCTGGGCGGCGGGATTCACGCCAAACCATTGAAAGGGGGTATGGGCTTTGGGAACAAATGTACTACATCCCAGCGTTAAACGTAAACCTGGGGCGGCTTTTTTGATCGCCTGCATCATGGCTACGGTTTGTTCCACATCAGACATCTCTTCTCCGGGAACACCCACCATCCCATAAAGCTTGAGTGCCTTTAATCCTCCCGCCTTGGCATTAATTGCCGCCTGGATGATCTCCTGATTATTCAATTTCTTATTAATAATTTGCCGTAATCGTTCCGAACCACTTTCCACAGCAATAGTGATCGATCGCGTGTCCCGTTTCGACAAGGTTTCCGCTAGCTTGGGCGTGACGGTATTGGTTCGCACTGAGGCAATACTCAAGCGGACATCATCATAGTCTGGTTGTGCCAGATAATCCAGCAAGACTTCAAACTCTGGATGCTGAGTCACCGACGCCCCCAGTAAGCCAATCCGCTTAGTTACCGTCAATCCGCGTTCAATCGCTGGAATCAACGAATCCGTGGCACTCGGCGTGCGAAAGGGCAAGGTTAAATAACTGGCTAAACAGAAACGGCACATTTCTGGGCAACTGCGTACCACTTCCACCATGTAAATATTTTCCCAAGCGGCTTTCTCCGTGACAACGGTGGAGGCGGATAGAGTATTACCGCGATAGGTTTGCTTGGTTACTGTTGGGGGTATCTGGGCATCAACAGGTTGAATGGATGCGATCGCGCCTGTTTGATCCTGATAGGTTACGGTATACAGACTGGGAACATATATCCCTGGAACTTGGGCTAAATGCCGCAATTTTTCGGGTCTATCGGCTTGGCGAACCTGTTTATAAGCGTTAATGAAATCCCCTAATAGGGTTTCCCCATCCCCTAACAAGATCAGATCAAAGAAATCAGCAAAGGGTTCAGGGTTTGCAGTTAGAACGGGTCCGCCACCAAACACGAGGGGATGGCGATCCTCTCGTTGTGCGGATCGTACCGGAATCTCTAAGGATTCAAGTAGGGACAATATATTGACATAATCGAGTTCCCATGATATAGACAAGCCGAGTAATTCGGCTTGTCTGGGCAATGGTTCATGGCAATCAGTAAACAAGCGACTCACCTGGAGGTCAGATCGCGAGGCTAGGGTTGCCCAAACCACCTGATAGCCTAGGCTGGTGATGCCTACGGTGTAGTCATTGGGAAAGGCAAAGATGGTGGGGATGGCATCGGTTTCGGGGGTAGTGGGTGTAAAGAGTAGGCGTTCAGCGGTAAAAGCAGAAGCAGTCACAAGCAGCGTTTGAGGCAATTAGGTTTGTGCTTTCTATTGTAAGAATCTGGCACACTGATTTCACGGATTTTTGGAGATGGTAAGGGTGGGGCGTTGGGGGGTTAATAGCACTGATTTCACAGAAGCGTTAGTTCTGGGGAGGCAAAAGAGAAAAAGATGATTGTGGGGAAATTAGTTAGTTGTCTGTGTGAATCTGTGTCCCTCACGATTTAGTATTCTGTCTGTGCCATTTCCTTGTCTGTGTACTCTGTGTTTTTGTCAATCCCTTGTAATAATTTTTATCCCAACTTTACCAAAATACATGCCTCCAAGGGAACGTTGGGCGGGAGACGAAAACCAGAACTTATACAATGTTTTACCAAGATTCACGGGGTTTAGCTGTATTTGAATTATTTTTGCACACAAAATATCCACCATAGATAATATACCTGAACATCGCACATCTGGCTCACATTAGCTGAATCCCCTGATAATTCGTAGATTATTCCGGAAACTGAGTAAAAAACGAGCAATTATGATGTTGTGTTAAGACATCAAACAGATTTAAATATTCAAACTTTTTTTTGGGAAAGAATAGTTTGAATTATCAGAACTTGACAAGTGTAGCCCAAACAACTTGAAGGAAAGCCTAAACAATGTCTGTAGCCATGGATACAACAGCCACAAATTGGTAAATGATCTAGTTTGGTTTTGGATCGGAACACACGCCCCATAAGACAAACTATTAGGCTCAAAGTAGCGATCGCCGTAACACTGATTTCGCTGATTTAGAGAAGCGTAAACGGTGGGAAGTGAGAGGTGAGCATCCACTGATTTCACGGAGGTGTTAGTCATCAATAGCCACAAGATGTTTGAATTTCGGGAAATTATTAAGTCCTCTGTGTCAATCTGTGTGCTTCGCTATTGAGTCTTCTATTTAGTGACATTCAATCGGTGCAATCTGTGTTTTTGAAGTGATGAGTATAGAGTCTATAGGCGGACACATTTTCCCATGATGAAATAGTACCTAAAAAATTAGCCTAAGTCAAGCTTAAGCTTCTATCGTATAAATGGGTAAAAATAGAAGTGCGATCGCCCTATCAATTAGTTCGCCGAACACTTTCAATCAGCTTTATATTAGCTCTGAGCCATTCATTCACCAATATCTCAACCTCAACGCCATTCTCATTAGCAAGCTTGTTCATAACCTCATTGACATCAGGTTCAAGATAAATGGGAAAGCTGAAAACGGTATCAGGATGATAAAACTTGCCTCGTTCACCCTTAGAAAAATCATAGTCTGCTTTCATTGATTCCCCTCCCTATACTGGCTCATTTCTTGATTTGTTGCTTTACGTGCCGAAATAATCCGAATTTGGCACAATTCATCGTTGATCTGTTCATAAGTATGTACGACAACGCGAACCACACCTGTGCTGTCTATTCCCATAGTAATCCAGCGTTCCTCATCCTGACTATGTTCCTCATCATAAATAGAAAGCTGGTTGGGATCTCGAAAGATTGTCGCAGCTTGACGAAAAGAAACCCGGTGTTTACGAATGTTTTGCTGGTTTTTGGTCGAGTCCCAATCAAAGCTATAACGCAATCCTTACCTCACTCTCTGCCTAGGCTACAACAATTCTAACCTAGCTGTTGCGATCACAGTAACACTGATTTCACGGATTTAGAGAAACGGTAGCGGTGGGGGGTGAGAGGTTAGTTGCACGCTCTTTCACAGAGGTGTTAGTTCTCAATTGGCAGGAGATGTAAGAATTGTCGGGATATTATTAAGTCCTCTGTGTCAATCTGCGTCCTTCACGCTTTGAGTCTTCTCTTTAGTGTTATTCAATCTGTGTAATCTGTGTTTTTGAAGTGATGAGGAAAGAGTCTATAGGCTGGCACATTTTTCCATGATAAAATAGTACCTAATAAATTAACCAAAGTCAAGCCTCTATCGTATAAATGGGTAAAAATAGAAGTGCGATCGCATTAGGTTGAAATGAAGTGCGATCGCTGTAGGGTGTGAAAACGCAAGTGTAACGCACCATCCCAACCGAAAACGGTGCGTTACGGCGAGAAAATCCTCAATTTTTTAACTAAACCCAAGCCAGCGCCTAACGCACCCTACGGGATAAATAATTCATGCGATCGCGCTAGTGCAGCGGGCATAAAAATACTTGAGCAGCTTCGTAGATACGATGAAGCAGGGGGAGCAGAGGGAGCAGGGGAAGCGGGGGGAGATATTAGCTGTTCAGTTATTTCTGCCTTCTTGCACTAGGTAATCTGTGTTTGGCTCTCCAGATGTTACCTCTTTAAGTGCGATCGCCTTATGGTGTCCGAACTGGCTCCAATCCCAGTATCCCTGGGTACGGTGGGATTTTTCCAATAGTTGAGATACAATTTGAGCGCTGGAGTGACTTAAACGGCTTAAAAAGAAAAAATGATAACCATTGGCAGACAAAATCGATTGCACCCAGGCGACACCTCAACGCCAACGAAACCGATGCTAGGATGACGCTATATTGCCAAGTCTTACTCATCGGGATTTTACTGAGAAGGAAGCTTGGCTTCATCCATCCGGCAAATTTTGATCCCAAGCCCTAAAATAAGCAAGAGGTCATGGCGGCTTGTGGTTTAATTGAGGAGTTCAAGTGTCAAATTCTATCCCAAAGCACGAAGATCCATCAAGTCAGTTGAATTCAGAGGCGGTAACGGAACAACCCGCCCAGTCTGCCTCAGAGGAAGAGGATCAGATTCAACCAGACTCCCAGCAAAAACCGTCACCAGGCTTGGGTATGGCAAAACGATGCCGCCGGGGTGTAACGGTGACGATGAATGGGATCAAGGGAATTTCGAGTACCCTGGTTAAGTCATTTGTCGGACCCCCTCCTATCTATCGTCGGCGTAAGTTTTGGGTGGGGATAGGAATGGTGGGGATCAGTGGTGGTGCGATCGCCTTCGGTTTGGGTTGGCAAGCCCTGGAAGAAACCTTACCGGAGTCCACGGATGATGTGTTGACCTATATCCGGGATGAGACGATTACCGTAAAAGCGGCTGATGGTACGATTCTCCACCAAATTGGACCTGCGACTCACGATAATCTAAAAATATGGGAAATTCCGGACAAGCTGAAGCAAGCGTTTATTTCGATAGAAGACCAACGCTTTGAAAAGCATAGCGGACTGGATTACCAAGGGATTGTCCGGGCGGCGTTCTCGAATCTGTTAGCCAGAGATGTGGTGGAAGGCGGCAGTACGATTACCCAGCAGTTGGCGCGGATTGTCTATTTTGATCAGCAACAAACCCTAGGGCGTAAGCTCAAAGAAATGCGGATGGCGCAAAAAATTGAGCAGGATTTGGAGAAAGATCAAATCTTGGAGCGCTATTTGAATCTGGTGTATTTGGGGTCTGGGGCGTATGGCGTCGCGGATGCGGCTTGGGTGTATTTTAGTAAACCTGTCACAGAATTGACCTTAGCGGAAATGGCAACCTTAGCTGCCTTGCCACCCGCACCGAGCGAGTATTCTCCCTTTATTAATAAAAAAATAGCCCAAGAGCGGCGGAATGTGGTGCTACGCCGGATGCAGAAAAATGGGTATATTACCGAAGGGGAAGCAGACGCCGCGATCGCGACTCCTTTAAGGACAAAGCGCAGCAACCCGAAGCGTTTAGATCGACAGGCGTCTTATTTTACTGAATATATTCAACAAGAACTGCCGAAATACGTTCCCCCCGATGTTTTGGGTAAAAAGGGATTGATCGTGGAAACAACCCTCAATCCTCAATGGCAAGTAGCCGCAGAAGCGGCGGTGGCAGAGACAATCGAAACCTATGGCAAATACCAACGGTTTGAACAAGCCGCATTAGTGGCAATTGATCCGCGTAATGGTCAAATCAAAGCCATGGTTGGGGGTAAGGAGTTTTTAGATCAGCAATTTAACCGCGTCACCCAGGCACAACGCCAACCAGGTTCGACATTTAAAACATTTGTTTACACAACCGCGATCGCGGCAGGTTTCTCTCCCTATCAAAGTTATCAGGATGCCCCCTTTGTCGTGGATGGTTATGAACCCAAGAACTATAGTGAAAACTTTCGCGGTTGGACTTCGATTCGGGATGCTCTCACCCATTCAGTGAACATTGTGGCAGTGAAAACCTTAATCAAGGTGGGTTGGGACCCGGTAGTGGAAATTGCCGAGAAAATGGGCATTGAATCGACCCTCAACAAAACCTATTCCTTGGCGTTGGGGGCGTCAGAAGTGAATTTACTGGAGTTGACCAGTGCTTATGGCACGTTAGCCACTCAAGGCATACACGTCCACCCCCATGGGATTCGCCGCATCCTGGATCGACAGGGTAAGGTGATTTATCGAGAACAGATCCAACGCGAGCGAGCCATTGACGAAGACACGGCTGCGATTATGACCTGGATGCTCCGCAATGTGGTCACGTCGGGGACAGGGGGGAACGCTCAGTTACGCGATCGCGCCGTAGCGGGCAAAACGGGAACCTCAGACGAAGCCCGCGACCTCTGGTTCATCGGCTATATTCCCCAACTGGTGACTGGTGTTTGGCTAGGTAATGATGATAATAAACCAACTTGGGGAGCCAGTAGCACCGCCGCGATCGCTTGGCGCGAATTTATGGAAGAAGCCGTCGAAAATATGAGGGCGGAAGACTTTCCGGATCGACCGGATAAACTCGATGGTCGGGAAGGGACGATTGAAGCCAAACCGATCGAGCCGAAAAAAACCTATACCAAGAAGACAACCCAGACTCACTCTAGCAGAAGACGGACAAGCCGCCGCGCTTCGACCACCAGACGATCAACCTCTCGTTCCACCAGTCGTAGTTATACCCCACGCCGTTCAAGCAGCAGAAGCAGTGGTGGAAGTAGTCGCAGTAACACTAGGAGCCAACCTGCACCCGCCCGTTCTACCCGTCGCCAAGCCCCGGTTCGCAACACAGCGCCCAGCAACCCACCCCCCAGACGGTCAGCACCTGCACCCAAACCCGCTCCGCCAGCCCCAGCCCCAGCCCCAGCTCAACCTGCGGCGGTTTCGGCTCCGCCAGCCCCTGCACCCGCCCCAGCGCCTGTAGCACCGCCCCCAGCGCCTCCAGCCTCGCGCAAAGCTGCACCTGAACCCGCTCCGGCGGCACCAGCACCAGCACCAGCACCAGTAACAGCGCCTCCCGCCTCTGAGGAGTAAGGTTTTCCTTCACGACCTTCAAGGGCATGACATGATATGTAGGGCTTGCTGAATAAGTGGTGAGGTGAGGGGGAGCAGGGGAAGCAGGGGGAGTAGGGGAAGCTGGGGAAGCTGAGGGAGCAGGGGAAGCAGGGGGAGCAGGGGAAGCAGGGGAAGCTGAGGGAGCTGGGGGAGCAAGGGTACATTTTCCCTGAACAAGGTGATGCCATACTTAGGAAGGATGCTACCCCATTTCCTGGCACTTTATCCACTGTCCATACGCCTCAAAGTATT
>NZ_JAVJTO010000003.1:0-5193 GCF_040220235.1 Coleofasciculus sp. B1-GNL1-01 | reverse complement strand
AAAGGCTCATACACCCTGGATTAACCGTAGAATAAGGCTTTCAACACTCTGTCAAAATTCAGTGTCGGTCAAAAATGCTCGAAACCTACTCCAGGTAAAGGTTTCGACGACTCAGATAGCAAAACTTGTGAGAAATGCGGGTCAATAGGTGTGCTTAGTACACCTATTAGCAATTGCTACATATTCATGTTATTGTTAGCTTGGTCGCTGACCCGCCTAGGCGTATGGACATCAGACAGGCTGATTCCGAAGTAGCAGTAATATGCTTGCCGCAGAAACATCGCAGCTAGGGAAAGAACATGACCACTGGTACGTAAGGTTACGCCCTGCGGTAAAAGACTCTCCCAAGCCATGTTGTACGACAAGCAATAACAACCTGCGGGAGGCGGGTTGCTGCCTGTGGACGTTGAATAAGACCAAACCAAACTTATGTTTGGAGAGGCATCGACGGATGAAGCGGGAAACTCCGAAGACGAATAAGACCGTCATTGCCTAGTTGAGTTGGAAGCCCCAACTTCAGCGAAGTAAGTTGGGGTACTTCACTCTACGACATTTGTGATAAATATTGCTGATATCCCAACTTTTCTAGCGCCGCTTGCTTATCCATGACGGATTGCGTTAAAGTCTGGCGGTACTGCTGCACTCGTTCGAGTAACTCAGGTTGTTGGGATGCCAAAATCTGCACTGCTAACAACCCGGCATTTTTAGCATTGCCAATGGCTACGGTAGCGACAGGGATTCCACCTGGCATCTGTACAATCGAGTAGAGGGAATCTACCCCTTGTAAATGGCGAGTGGAAACAGGAACGCCGATGACGGGTAATGGTGTCAGAGACGCCACCATACCGGGTAAATGAGCTGCCCCTCCCGCCCCAGCGATAATCACCTTGAGTCCACGCTGATGAGCGGTTTGGGCGTAGTCTACCATACGTTGGGGAGTTCGGTGCGCGGAAACGATCGCGACTTCACAGGCTACCTCGAACTCTTCACAAATTGCGATCGCACCCTGCATCGTGGGCAAGTCGGAATCACTGCCCATAATAATACCAATTTGGGGGTTGTCATTCGTCATTTGTCCTTTGTCCTTTTTGCCTGTTCCCTATTCCCTGAAGTGACATCCTCCTACACCGAATCAGAGATTACGGTGTAGGCTTCCAACATCGCTGTTAGACATTGCTGCCCTGCGCCACTTATCTAGGCAAAATGCCCCCGACAGCCCGACTTGACAGCCAATTTCTTTCCCCCAGAGTCCCTGGGTACTCAATTGCTCATAACCTCGGTTACAGATTTCCTGTGCTGAGGCTATATCTCTATCCACCTCATACTTGCATTCTGGGCAACTATGCCATCTATCAGACAGTTCTTTGGTGACTTCAATACGACAATTTGGACAAGTCTGAGACGTCCCTC
Organism: Coleofasciculus sp. B1-GNL1-01; assembly: GCF_040220235.1. NCBI lineage: Bacteria > Bacillati > Cyanobacteriota > Cyanophyceae > Coleofasciculales > Coleofasciculaceae > Coleofasciculus > Coleofasciculus sp. B1-GNL1-01. The sequence goes on along the minus strand of NZ_JAVJTO010000003.1, from coordinate 3,783 downwards.
TGTGGTCAACTTCAGCAATATAAACACCGCGTTGTCTCCCAACATAATAAAGAATATCCCTGAACTGACCGAATGCCGCATCAATTGTATGTTTACCCAGAAATCCCTTTGCCATGGTGCGGAAATCGATGTCTTCTAGGAAGATAGTCCCCGCCATGTCACACAGCTTGTGAGCCAATTTGTACTGATAGTCTTTTCGCTTGAATGCAATATGGTTGTGCTGCTTCTCTACTTTGCGTCTAGCTTTTTCATAGTTCTTAGAGCGCTTATTTTTCTTGGATAACCTGCGTTGTAACACTTTCAGCCTACGGTGCATATCCTTGAAAAACTTACGTCCTGGTTCTACGAAGCCGTCACTGGTAGCCAAATAACTATTCAACCCAACATCTACTCCGATAAAATGACCATGAGGCACAGCATCAGGAATAGAAATGTCAGAACAAATGCTGATAACTACAAACCAACCTACCGCTTTTTTGATTACCCTGACCTGTTTAACTACAAAACCATCAGGAATTGGACGATGTAGGTTAATTTGAACTTTTCCCAACTTAGGTAATTTTATCTGCCATCCGGTTATTGGATTTACCTTAAATTGAGGAAAAAGTATTGACTTCATTTGCCCATACTTTTTGAACCTCGGAAACCCATAACCTCGTTCCCGAAAAAAGTCCCAAGCATCGTGTAACCGTCTAATTGTTGTTTGCAATACCTGAGAGGGTACTGACTTTAGTCTGGGGTAAACCTTTTTAGCTTTGGGTAGATTGTTCTGTTGTTGCTGATATCCAGGAAAGGGATAATCAGCAGGCATTATGTATTCTGACTCCTTACTACACCTACACCTGTCTACAGGACACTTCCTTGAAGCAATCCAGTCCTTTAGCTCTCTAAGGGCATAATTATAAACACCCCGACAAGTTTCGAGCCATTCGTTTAGTGACTCGACTTGTTCAGCATCAGGATAAATTCGATAGGTGTAGTTCAGATTTAGCATACCTTGATTGTCGCTTAATCTACTGTAAATGACAACTTGCGGTAAACGTCAATTTCGGAGGCATTGAACCTCGCTCAATTGACTTGGGGAGTGAAGGCATCCCAACACCAAATCAGAGATTATGGTGTGGGATTTATAGCTCCCCAAACCCCTCAACAGTTAAAATGACGCAGGATTAATGATAAAGAACATGATTATTATTAATGCACGAGTACCAGGTTATCAAGGGTTGCAACAGGTAAGGGTTGATGGGGAGGGAAAAATTTCCGCGATCGCACCCATGGCTGATATGGCTCAAAATGCCGCTACTCTCGATGTTACAGGCGATTGGCTCTCCTTAGCTGGGGTCGATTTACAGATTAATGGGGCGCTGGGTTTGGCGTTTCCGGATTTGACGCTGGGGGATAGCCAGAAATTGCAGAATATTTGCCAATTTTTGGGTAATCAGGGGATTGATGGATTTTTACCCACCTTGGTAACCACCTCGATTGAGAAAATTCAACAATCCCTGGCGGTGATTGCGGATTTTTTAACCACCGCTTCCGATCAGGCGGGCATGGCGCAAATCTTGGGGGTGCATTTAGAGGGACCTTTTCTACATCCTCAGAAGCGAGGAGCGCATCCTCCGGAATATTTATTACCATTAAACCTAGAAAACGTCAAGCAAGTTTTGGGAGGTTATGGCAAACTGGTAAAAGTGATGACGCTAGCGCCGGAGTTAGACGAGACAGGTGAGGCGATTAGTCATTTGCGTTCTTTAGGAATTACCGTGAGTTTAGGTCATTCCCAAGCAACGGCGGCTGAGGCGGAGGAAGCCTTTGCCTCAGGTGCATCGATGGTGACTCATGCCTTTAATGCGATGCCGGGATTACACCATCGCCAACCCGGATTATTAGGTGCCGCCATCACTCATCCGCAAGTGCGCTGTGGGGTGATTGCCGATGGACAACATGTTTGTCCGACAATGTTACAAATTCTACTGCAAGCCAGTAGGGATGAAGCGGGATTGTTTCTGGTGAGTGATGCGTTAGCGCCGTTAGGATTAGGTGATGGGATTTATCCCTGGGATCAGCGTCAGATTGAAGTGAAACAGGGTACGGCACGATTAGCGGATGGTACGTTGGCGGGAACTACGTTACCGCTATTGGTGGGAGTACAGAATTTGGTAGAGTGGGGACTGTGTGAAATCGAGAGTGCGATCGCTCTAGCAACAGAGTCCCCTCGACAGGCGATCGGTTTACCTGGGATTGGAGTAGGACAACCTGCCAATTTGTTGCGATGGCATTGGCATGAGGATACATCAAAATTGAGTTGGCAGCGTTTTACAGTTAATGGGTAATTTGTCTTTTGTCCTTTGTTAAGTAATTGGACTTTGGACAAAAAAAATGCATTTGCGTAACTTTTACGCAAATATAATTTGAAGTTAATGAAGAGGAATTACAGCGGTTTTCAAGTTGATAGACTACAGTAGCAGCAGTGAATAAAACAACTCCGTATGGTCAAAGTAAGCTTTGGGCTATCTGAAATTAAGCTTACCCCATTGAGTTTAAAATAGCTTAGGAGAAAGCGATCGCGCCATTAGACAGGATGATTCAAAACTGTTGTCAGGCAGTGATTATGGAAGAAGACAATTTTGGGCAGGGAGGGAAAGCGATCGCGCCATTAGGCTAGGCAGGATGATTTAAAACCGTTGTCAGGCGGTGATTATGGAAGAAGGCAATTTTGGGCAGGGAGGGAAAGCGATCGCGCCATTAGGCGGGGGTAATCCAAAATTGTTGTCGGTACTTTCTTATAGCCTGGATCAAGTTGATTGGTGATCACACTACCCTGTATCTTGGAGATATGTTGAAATATACCCATGAAAATCAATTAATGAAGCCTTACTCTCGGGACTTGCGTCAAAAAATAGTTGAAGCTTATAATAATGGGGAAGGTTCTTTTCGTCAATTAGCCCATCGGTTTAAAGTTAGCTTGAGCTTCGTTCAAAGACTTCTCAAAAAGTTTTATGAAACAAAAAGCATAGAACCTTTACCAATTGGGGGAGAACCTCAACCTCAACTTGATTCGTACTCTGAACTAATTCTCAAATATATGGAGGAATGCAACGATCTGACTTTAGAACAGCTTTGTGAGCGTCTGGAGGCAGAAGCCCAAGTAAAAGTCAGTGTTCCAACAATGTGCCGCTTTCTCAAAAAGCAGAAATTTACACGTAAAAAAAAACAACTCATGCTCCCAAATCCAACACACAGGAAGTCCAACTAGGAAGATTTGAATATTGGAAGAAAATAGCTGCTTTCGATTTCAAACAGTTAGTTTTTTTAGATGAAACTGGAATTCAGTTAGGAATAACACAACGTTATGCTCGTTCTGAGCAAGGGCAAAGAGCTTATGGAACGTCTCCTTATCCTCATGGTAATATAATTACCCTGCTTGGGGCAATGAAATTTGACGGTGTAGTTGCTACTATGACAGTAAATGGTGGTACTACAGGTAATATTTTTCTGACTTTTATTGAACAAATACTGGCTCCTGAACTCTCTCCAGGTGCTTGTCTTGTTGCTGACAATCTACCCGCTCATTATACCACTGGAGTTAAAGAAATCATCGAATCGGTCGGAGCAACAATAGTTTATTTGTCGAGTTATTCGCCGGATTTTAATCCCATTGAACATTGGTGGTCTAAATTGAAAGCTTTTCTCCGGAAAATAAAGCCACAAACTCGTGAAGAATTAGAATGTGCCATTGCTCAACATATTAGCATGGTCACTGATGAAAATTTGAAAAATTGG
>NZ_JAVJTO010000002.1:0-33472 GCF_040220235.1 Coleofasciculus sp. B1-GNL1-01 | reverse complement strand
CACAGCGGCAACGTGACCGTGAGGGCGAGAACGGACTATGTTAAACGCTTCTTCGATGTCTTCAATGGCTTTGCCTCCTTTGAGAAGGATTTTTAAGCCGTCTACGGCTTCATCCGGCAATTTAGATAGGTTAGCTAGGGTCCGTTTCCGCACTTTCTTGCCTTCGCGGTAAGAGGAGCGAAGTAATACGGCTGGAGGAGAATTTCTGGCAAGGAACACGCTCTATGTACATGACTACAATTGTCTCACAGATTCTCTCCTAGAACTATTAAGAAAATCTTAAATATACATGGGTACGATTTGAGGGGGCTAAATTGCTAAAATGCTTATGCAGTAGGAGTTCAGTCCCCTGTAGTACATCTGGACGGGGGGAACTTCAGTTTAATTTTTATAAAGGGAAAAGTGAGAGTTGTTCAACGATTTCTTTTCCTCGCGGTTTATCTCCTTGAATCAAGCTGTAAAGATAAGTCCCAATGGCTTTTGCTAATCCAACAGGTACAGCATTCCCAATTTGTTTATACTTAGACGTTATTGACCCACAAAAAATCCAGTCGTCAGGAAAAGTTTGGATTCTAGCACACTCTCGCACAGTCAAGGGACGCAGTTCTACAGGGTGACACATATCTGTGGCTTTTTGCTGTGGACTTGTCGTCACAGTAGGTGAAGGCTTATCCCAGGACAATCGCCTGTAAAATCCAACTTTACCACCCCCTGACTTGTAAGCACCTCCCATTGCCTCTTCTTTCAAGTTTTCCGGTAAATATCTCCAGTTTTGTCCTGATTTGAGGAGTCTCAAATACTTTAAGCGCTTTTCTGAGTAAGGTGTAAACTCTGGATTTTGTTCAACTAAATTGGTTAACGCATCTCGTAAAGTACGCCACTTTGGTAAATCTCTACCGCTTTGACAATGGGTAGCCAAAGGAAATGTAACCGATTCACCATCTCTGGAACCAATAAACACAACCCGCTCTCTATTTTGAGGAACGCCATAATCGGCAGTTTCTAAAAGGTTGTACACCACCTTGTATCCAAGTTCGTGCATTTCTGCCAGTACCACCTTAAGGGCTGCACCTCTCATTTCGTCAGGTTCTAACGGTGGATAATCCGCTCCCCGTTGGTTAATGGGTCGGTGACGAATAGCAGCAGACAGTAACCCTTTCACATTCTCCATCACGAAAAATCGGGGTTGAATGTCTCGAACAACACGGACAAACTCCATAAATAAACTGCCACGAGGGTCTAAGACTGAAGCCCTTTTTCCGGCTGTGCTAAAAGGCTGACAAGGTGCGCCACCCACCACCAAATCTACCTCATTCGGGCGTAACGCTCTCCCTTTTCCTAAAACTCGACCCCCTTCTAAAAGTAAATCTTGGGTACTGATTGTTTCAATTGCCCTTGGGATAGCACTTTCATGAAGATAGGGTCGGTTAAGGGCTATGGTTTTTACTGAATCACGGTCTTTCTCAACCACGCTTACGGTATGAAATCCGGCTAACTCTAACCCTAGGTCTAAACCAAAAGCCCCTGAAAACAGAGAAATAGAAATAGCTTTGCCATCTATCACGGTTGTTACTCCTACACTAAATTGTAACGCCTGAGTCCATTAAAACGACTTGAAATATGGGAAGAAGTGGCTAAGGCTCTTACTGTTGAATGTTCGGACTAATCAAACTAACAATTTAGCACACTAAGTACGAAAGACCCGTATTTTTGCAATATGACAAGAGATCGGTTGAAACCCAAGCTACATCAAGGTTTCAGTGATTTGACATAAGTAGGGCGGCTAAAAAATCGCGCCAAGCCGCACGGTGAGGCAGTTTTGGTTTTTTGGCTAGGGAAACTTCAGATTAACGCTCTATTGTCACTCTGGGAAACGAAATGTCAAACCTGATTGCTGAAAGCCATGGCTGCAAAGTATTTGGGGGTTTAGAAACTGATAGGAACTCATGATATAGGAGCAATTCACCAAAGTCTTTCACTGTAAGGGTTTCAGGCTTCGCCCTTCCGAAAGTGACATAAGAGCGTTAATATCTCCAAAGATGAAGCCTTATTGACAGATGAAGACCACTAGATGAGATATGTTCAAGCGAATGCTATACCTGAAATCTGCTGTAAAAATTACGTAAGAACCATGGAGATTCAAAAAAAACATTCTAAGAAAACAGCTTTTTTATTCTGTTAGATCCTTTTCTATTTAAGGGTTAAAGCTCATTTAAATTGCTAATTTACCATAACCCGTCTAAGAGAGCCTTATTTTTTTATTTTCAAGGGAGACGAGAGCTTCCTGCTCGTGCCTACGAAAACAGTATGAGCCAGGAATCATACGCCCGATTTCTTCTGCCACTTTGTTTGCACGAGACCACAAAGTTGCAAGTCCCTCTTTGTATATGCTACCATAAGCACTTCGTGCGAAGGGACAAGGTGAAAATGATCCATCAGCATGAATCACGCAAGATGAGCGACCACAGCTACATTCTGGAATATTAATAACATCAAGATCTGAACGGCAACAAGAAGCAATCTTCTCTCTCAACTGGCTGTACTGTTCACTAGTCATTGCTCCCAAACTAGGTGCAATAGAGGTGTTGGAAGTTGCCCGCAAAGGCGAGATATATACCTCAGTTATTCCTAGTTCCTCACAAAACTCTGGTAAATAGTCAAGCTGTTCAAAGGTTTTGTTAGATACAGTTAGACTTAGACTTACAAGAGGAACCCGTTGCTTGAGCGTCTTAATGGCAATAAGAGTATTATCGAAAGCACCTTCACCCCGACTCAAGTCATGTGTTTCTCGGTCTAGTCCATCAAGGGAAACAGCAACCTGATTGACACCAGCTTCGCCAAGCTGCGCGGCATTTTCTTCAGTGACAAGTACGCCATTGGTAATCACTTTAACAAAAATGCGATGGAAACGTAGCTGGCTAATGATATCTGTCAACTTGTTGTAGCATAAAGGTTCGCCACCGAGTAGAGTTACCCAAGGTATCTTGTTAGTAACTAATTCACTTATAACTTGCTCGTACTCTTCAGGGCTAGGATCGTCAATAGTAATTTCATCCGGCTGATAACAAAAGAGACACCGTTTTTTCAGGGGACAACGTTCTGTTACTTCCCATAATACGAACCACGGGGATTTTAGAGTCAATGTATCAAATTGATACTGCCAAGGGTCTTGGTATAAACCGATGCTTGCTGCGTCAATAATTGGTTCGATATTTACAGGTGGATGACATTGAATGAAGCCATTGTGCAGCATGTATGCGAAGGTTGTTCGCAATCGGTTGTCCCAATCATCCCTTAGAATATCATCAAGTAACGCTGAATCCTCTATTCGGTTCCATAAAGAGAGGGCGGATTCATTCAAAAGTTGCACGATAGGCGGTTGTCCATTCTTAGGCTTGAGAAGAAACAGACGATTATCAGTTTCAATCCTTGAAAAAACATCCTCGGATCGGGAAATAATTGATTGCATAGCTTTTTCCTCCTTAGATTTTTTGATTGTGGTAGACAGTTAACTTGAACCCTTAAACCAAAAATCTCCCGATTTAATCGGGAGATTTTTAAATCTGCGCTTAATTACGCCAGACTTCATCAACAACATCCCCAGATGAACCCACTAACTGGATATGCAAGGGCATTTGACCAAACGCATGAGTCGAACAGCTTAAGCAGGGGTCAAAGGCACGAATTCCGGCTTCGACTCGGTTTAATAACCCTTCGGGTATTTCATTCCCGTGGATGTAATGTTTGGCAATTTGTGCTACGGTTTTGTTCATCGCCAAGTTATTTTGACCCGTGGCAATAATCATGTTGACTTTCTTGATAATGCCATTTTCATCCACATTATAATGGTGGAACAATGTACCTCTGGGCGCTTCACTGACACCAATGCCTTCTAAACTGTTAATTCCGGCTTCCGCACGAGTGCGTTTGGAGGCAATATCCGGGTCATTGACTAATTGTTCAATCCGTTCTAGGGCTGCCAGAATTTCCACTAAGCGGGCATAGTGATAGAAGAAGGATGACGTGGCGACACCGCCTGCGCGATCGCGAAATTCTTGTAACTCCCGATCCGCCGCTTCTGTCCCCATGCGATCGCAGATATTCAGTCGGGCTAATGGACCCACCCGATAAATCCCATCCGGGTATCCTAAAGGTTTATAGTAGGGGAATTTCAGATAAGACCAGGGTTCAACCGCTTCCCCTAAAAACTCCTGATAATCATCCTCACTGAGTCCATCAGCTACCTTATGCCCTTCACTGTCTTTGAAGCGAAGATGACCATCATAATGTTCCCAGACTCCATCTTTACCGACTAACCCCATAAACAGGGAGGGGAACAGACCAAAGGTTTCTACCTCGGTAGAAAACTTATCCAATAACTGCTTAAATAACCCCAGGGCGGTATCGAGAGTCGCCCGGGATTCGGGTAAGCGATCGCGTATCCAAGCCCGCCCTTCTTCCGATAAAGGCGATCGCACGCCGCCAGGAACCGCCCAAGACGGGTGTATTTTCTTCGCCCCCAACAGTTCGATCACCGTTTGACCAAACTGGCGCAAGCGAATCCCACTGCGGGCTAAATCCGGATCAGCCGCAATTAAACCAAACACATTTCGAGTCGCCGGATCACTATCCCAACCCAATAAAAAGTCAGGACTACTCAGATGGAAAAACGACAGCGCGTGAGACTGGGTAATTTGTCCCAAATTCATCATCCGCCGCAACTTCTCACCCGCAGGCGGCACCTTCACCGCTTGAATTTTATCCCCCGTTTTTGCCGACGCCAGTAAATGACTCACCGGACAAATCCCACAAATTCGGGCAGTAATTCCCGCCATTTCCCACATCGGGCGTCCTTCACAAAACTTTTCAAAGCCCCGGAATTCCACCACATGAAATCGGGCGTCTTCTACTTCCCCGGCGTCATCTAGAAAAATAGAAATTTTCGCGTGTCCTTCAATACGAGTAACCGGATCAATAACAACTGTTTTAGCCATAACTTTTTTGTCCTTTGTCCTTTGTCCTTTGTCCTTTGTCCTTTTTATGCTGTAGGGGCGCAATGCTTGCGCCCAATTTAATCCTAAAATCTATATCACCAATGACCAATGACCAATGACCAATGACCAATGACTATCCAAACTTAATCATTTCCCGTCCTTCCATCACAGGTTGTTCACCCCGCAGTAACGGTTCAACGGTAGCTTGAATGCGATCGGCTGAAGGGGGACATCCCGGCATAAATAAATCAACTTGAACCACTTCATGCACAGGGCGTACCCGATCTAATAATTCCGGTACAATTCCCGGAAAATTGGGTAACTGATTATTCGCATCCCCCAATTCCAAATAACAACGCTTGAGAACAGGTTCAGTTCCTCCCAACATATTTCGCATAGCAGGAACATTCGCCGTTACAGCACAATCCCCAAAGGAAATCAATAACTTTGTTCGTTCTCTGACCTTACGAATTAACTCTAAATTTTCTTCATTGGCGACCGCTCCTTCGACTAAACAAACATCAACATTTTCGGGATAGTCTTTCAGGTCAGAACCGACTGGACTATACACGACATCGACGTGTTTAGCCAGTTCAAGCAGCCATTCATCCAGATCCAGAAACGACATGTGACAGCCGGAACAACCAGCCAACCATACTGTTGCTAATTTTATCTTTGCCATGATTGATGTTTCCCTCAATTAATGATGTGATGATTGGAGCATGAAGGTGGGAATTGGGAATTGGAGAGTGGTCGTTTCTAATGGGAGATTAGACAAAAATTTATTTGTGTCTCCCCTATCTCCCCCATCTTCCCCATCTCCCCTATCTCCCCCATCTCCCTGATTCCCATCACCGCGTCCATTGTTTCTCTTCGCGTGCGGTAACCAGAAACTCCAATTTAGTTTTATCGCGTTCCATTTCTGCAACAGTAGACCCTTTCCGGAAAATCGAACCCGTGGGACAAGCATCCACACATTTTCCGCAAGAGGTACAAGCCTCTACCTCAGACCAAGGCTGATCCAACCCTGTAATCACACGAGAAGCAGCACCGCGATTAGCGACATCCCAAACATGGGCACCTTCAATTTCATCACAAACCCGCACACAACGGGTACACATAATGCAACGGTTGTGATCAATGCCGAAGCGATCGTGGGAGACATCAATCTCCCGATTCGGGAAGCGGTAGGGGAAACGAGAGTGATCCATTCCCACTTCAATCGCCACATCTTGCAGTTCACAATGACCATTTGCCACACAAACGGCACAGACATGATTGCCTTCTGCAAACAGCATCTCCACAATCATACGGCGATACTCTTGCAATTGTTCGCTGTGAGTGGAAATATTCATCCCTTCTGCTACCTGAGTAACACAAGCGGGTAACAGCTTATTAATCCCAGCAATTTCCACTAAACACAATCGACAAGCGCCAACATCAGAAACGCCTTCGAGGTGACATAACGTCGGAATATGGACACCTGCTTCTTCTGCCGCTTTGAGAATCGTGGTTCCTTCTTCAACGGCGACATCAATACCATCAATCGTCAATGTTTTTACTGACATATCGTATTTCGTCCTTTATCGTTTGTCTTTTGTCATTCGCCAACAAACTTACGGGTTTTGTTGTTCCTTTATGGGTGAGTCTGGGCGGGTTTTGTTGTTCCTTTATGGGTAAATATTTGAATTTAGTGGCTAAACCCGCCCCTACAATTGCGCCTACAATTGCGCCTACAATTGACCCTTCATGATCTTCCCGAAAAGGCTTATGACTTAACCGCCACCTTCCCATTCGGGCTATCTTGCAACAAGGTCAGATATTCATCCCGGAAATAACGCAGCGTACTCATCACCGGATTCGGTGCAGTTTGACCTAAACCACATAAGCTGGTGGCTTTGACCATACCACAGAGTTGTTCTAATTTTTCCAGATCCGCCATTGTCGCTTGTCCATTGAGGATCTTGGTCAACATCTGATACATTTGCATGGTACCAGCGCGACAAGGAATGCATTTACCACAGGACTCACCGCGACAAAATTCCATGTAGAATTGCGCCACATCGACCATGCTGGTTTCCGTGTCCATGACAATCATGCCACCAGACCCCATCATTGTGCCTAATTTAATCAGGGAATCGTATTCAACTGGGGTGTCAAATAAATTGGCAGGTACACATCCCCCAGAAGGACCTCCTGTTTGCACCGCTTTCACTTCCCCAGAAGGCGTACCGCCGCCCATTTCTTCCACAATTTGACGCAGGCTAATTCCCATTGGCACTTCAATTAAGCCCGTGTTGCGGACTTTACCTGTCAGGGCAAATACTTTCGTTCCTTTGCTCTTTTCCGTACCGATACTGGCATACCAATCTGCCCCCTCACGGATGATCGCGGAAATATTGGCAAAGGTTTCCACATTATTAATCAGCGTCGGACATCCCCACAATCCCGACTGGGCGGGATAGGGAGGGCGAGGACGCGGCATTCCTCGTCCCCCTTCAACGGAAGCAATTAGGGCAGTTTCTTCACCGCAGACAAAGGCACCGGCACCAACGCGGATGTCAATTTTAAAGTCAAAGGGAGAATCAAAGATCTGAGATCCCATCAACCCGTATTTCTTGGCTTGGGTAATCGCTTTTTGTAGGTGTTTAATCGCCAACGGATATTCCGCCCGGACGTAAATATAGCCATGATTCGCACCAACCGCATACCCGGCGATCGCCATCCCTTCAATAATCCGATGGGGGTCACTTTCTAAGACCGATCGATCCATAAATGCACCGGGATCTCCCTCATCAGCATTACAGATCACATACTTCTGATCCCCAGGCATCTTCGCCACAGTTGCCCACTTCAATCCCGTGGGATAACCACCGCCGCCGCGTCCCCGTAATCCACTTTGAGTGATTTCATCCACCACCTCTTCGGGGGTCATGTCGTGGAGAACTTTATATAGGTTTTGATACCCACCAACGGCAATATATTCCTCAATCCGTTCCGGGTTAATTTTGCCACTGTTTTCCAGCACAATTGGCTGTTGTAACGTAAAAAAGGGATGCTGAGGATCGAGGGGAATCAATCCATCCGAGTCATCTTGACTTCCCCCATTCATCGCCGCCACAATTGCGGGAGCCTGTTCAGGTGTCACCTGTTCATAAAGAAGTCCCTTCGACTCAATTTCTACCAAGGGACCTCGACCACAAAACTTCATGCAACCCACGCTACAGACTTCCACGGTATTGTGTAAATCCGTCGCTTTTAGCGCCTCATCTAAACTCTTTTTCACTTGCTCAGAGTTCGAGGACGCACAGCCCGCTGCTGTACAACAATGAACCCGAATCGGTTTCCGACTCGCCCGTTCTTTTTCCGCAATTTCCAGAAGTTCAGCTAGTTCCATAAGGTTAGTCCTTAATAATAAATTATGAGTCCTTACCCTTAGTCATCAAATGACATAAGATATAAACTATTCCAGCCACTCTTTCACATTGTCCATAATTGAATCTGGCGTCTGTTTACCCAAAACTTTGCCATCAAAAACGGCAGCGGGTGCTAAACCACAAGCCCCAATACAACGGGCAGTGACCAGTGACATCTTGCCATCGGCGGTTGTTTCGCCTTGCTGAACATGGGCTTCTTCAGCTAGCTTATCCAGCAGCGCCCCCGCCCCTTTGACATAACAGGCTGTTCCTAAGCAAACGACGCAAGTATGCGCCCCACTGGGTTTAAGGGAAAATAAATGATAAAACGTTGCCACACCATAGACACGACTGAGGGGAAGTTTGAGTCCGCGTGCAACGTAGATGAGGACATCTTCTTCTAAGTAACCAAAGGCTTCCTGCGCCTTGTGCAACACTTCAATTAACGCATCTGGACGATTCTGCGCTCGCTTCATGGTGATATCTAACACCTTAAAGCGCTTGTCACCACTGGGATGTTCTTTTTTCTTTGCTTTAGATTTTTCTGGGACAGCCTTTTCTGCGCTGGCTGATGACATAATGTTCACTCCTCTTTACTTGTTAATGGGTTGGACTAGGGTAGGTTGATTTCGAGTTATCGTTCATTGGACTAAACAAATGACATAAGACGAATGACAAATAACCAACCTACCCCAGCAAAGGATTACATAGCCGGAACGGCAGGTTGGGTATCGGATTTGATATTGGTATCACCGATCGCACCATTGCCGTTGATGGTTTCGACATCAGGAACCTCGCCCAAGTCGCCATAATAGGCTTTGGTGAGGATTTCCTTGAGATCTTCAATCAAGGGATAGCGGGGGTTCGCGCCTGTACACTGATCGTCGAATGCCTGATCCGCCACTTCATCCAGCTTGGCGAAGAATTCCGCTTCAGTTTCCTTAATCACATCCTTAAGCGCCGCCGGAACACCCACCTGACGCTTGAGTTCCTCAATCGCCCCAACTAGCCGATTCACTTTCTCCTCTTCGGTATCGCCGCCTAAGTGCAGGTAATCAGCAATCCGAGAATAGCGCCATTTGGCATTGGGATATTTGTACTGGGAGAATGTCGCCTGCTTAAAGGGCGCATCCGTGGCGTTATAGCGAATAACGTGGGAAATTAACATGGCATTCGCTAACCCGTGGGGGACATGGAAAATAGCCCCTAATTGGTGTGCCATGGAGTGACAAATGCCCAGAAAACTATTGGCAAACGCCATTCCTGCCATTGTGGCGGCATAGTGCATTTTCTCCCGCGCCTTGGGATCATTTGCCCCATTTTTGTATGCCGAAGGCAGGTATTTAAAGATCAGCCGGGTGGCTTCGAGTGCCAACCCATTGGTATATTCACTGGCTAATACCGAGACATAGCCTTCTAAGGCGTGACTCAAGGCGTCAAGTCCCCCAAACGCGGTGAGACTCTTGGGCATATTCAGGATTAATTCGGGATCAACGATCGCCATATTCGGCGTCAAGGCATAGTCTGCCAAGGGATACTTAATATCATTGCGGCGATCGGTTACCACGGCAAAGGGGGTAACTTCTGAACCCGTTCCCGATGTCGTGGGAATCGCTACCATCATCGCTTTCTCACCCAAGGGGGGCAGTTCATACACCCGTTTGCGGATATCCATGAACCGCATCGCTAACCCCTCAAATTCAATCTCTGGATGCTCATACATCAGCCACATAATTTTGGCAGCATCCATAGGCGAACCCCCACCCAAGGCGATAATCACATCGGGCTTGAAGGTGTTCATCAACGTCAATCCCCGATGTACGGTTTCTAAGGAGGGGTCTGGCTCTACGTCATAGAAGATATCGTATTTGAGACCAATTTCAGCCAAAACATCTTCAACGCTAGCCGTCATCCCTAGATCGTAAATGGGTTTGTCGGTGACGATAAATGCCCGTTCCTTGCCAGCTAACTCCCGCAGGGCTACGGGCAGAGACCCATACTTAAAGTACACCTTGGGCGGTATCCGGAACCACAACATATTTTCCCGCCGTTCCGCGATCGTTTTCACGTTTAGCAGGTGTTCGGGACCAACGTTTTCACTAATGGAGTTCCCTCCCCAGGTACCACAACCCAGCGTCAACGACGGATCAAGGCGGAAGTTATAGATATCCCCGATCGCACCTTGGGAGGAGGGGGTGTTAATCAAGACGCGAGACGCCTCAACTTGGTCTTCAAACCGTTTAATATGGTCAGCATTGGCTGGATTGGTGTACAGCACCGCCGTATGTCCGCGTCCGCCAAACTCCACTAACTGTCCAGCTTTGTCTACCGCATCCTCAAAGTTTTTCGCCCGATACATTGCCAGAACGGGGGAGAGTTTCTCGAAGGAAAAGGGTTCATCAGTGCCAATCCCTTCCACTTCGCCAATAATCACCCGGGTTTGTTCCGGTAAGGAAAATTCGGCTAATTCGGCTAATTTTTCAACAGGTTGACCGACAATTTCGGCATTTAAGCGCCCATTGACAATAATTTTACTCCCCAGTTTTTCCCGTTCTTCTGGTTTCAAGAAGTAAGCGCCGCGATTGATAAATTCTTGGCGCACTTCCTCGTAAACATTATCCAAGACAATCACCGACTGCTCACTGGCGCAGATCATGCCATTGTCAAAAGTTTTACTCAGAATAATCGAAGACACCGCCATTTTAATGTGAGCGCTGGAGTCAATCACCGCTGGCGTGTTTCCTGCACCCACACCGAGAGACGGATGTCCCGAAGAATAGGCGGCTTTCACCATTCCCGGACCCCCGGTTGCCAGAATCAGCTTCACATCGGGGTGCTGCATTAAGGCTTGAGACAGGGGTACTGTGGGTTCATCAATCCAGCCAATAATATGTTCTGGTGCGCCAGCCGCTACCGCCGCCTCTAACACCACTTTTGCTGCTTCCAGCGTGCATTGTTTGGCACGGGGATGGGGGGAGAAAATAATCCCATTGCGCGTTTTCAGGGCAATCAGTGCCTTAAAAATCGCCGTTGAGGTGGGGTTGGTGGTGGGGACGATCCCGGCTAAAACACCAACGGGTTCAGCAATTTTCTGGAAGCCGAAAGACTTGTCCTCTTCGATAACTCCACAGGTTTTGTCCTGTTTGTACTTGTTGTAGATCATTTCCGAGGCAAAGTGGTTTTTAATCACCTTGTCCTCAACCACTCCCATTGCCGTTTCACTAACGGCTAATTTTGCCAGAGGAATACGGGCTGCATTAGCTGCGAGTGCCGCTTTTTTAAAGATGGCATCGACCTGCTCTTGCGTGTAACCAGCGTATTGGGTTTGAGCGTTTTTAACCCGTTTAATTAATTCTTCGAGTTCCTGATGGTTTGTGACTTTGATCATGTTAGTTGCAGTAAGTCTCGTCATGCGTATTGATTAGGTTCCTCACACCCACTATTGAGCTTGTTCTTGTTCTTGTTATTGCTCGCTCGTGTAGAAATCAGGCAGGTTTCCCCGCTCAAGCGACTGAGTTTCTCCTTAAGTCGTCACCGAGATAAGTCCTATCTCCGGTTGTTTATAATCTGTGGTCTTAAGCGAAGTCCAAGGCATACTTTACTGTCCTTTTTCCTAACCTATCGTCTGTTCTGATTACCGTTTCATCGCTGGCAATAGTATCGACTCCCAGTATAAAGTGGGCGGGGAAAGCGAAAAATCTCCTAATGGGAATACTCACATCTGCTCCTCCTAATTCCCTAGGATGATTAACCAGATGATCAACAAGCAGACCGTTCCTCCAAATGCAGTATAGATCAAGGATTCATGACTAGGGTAGTCCTAGAAATCTAAGAAATAATTTTCCTCCCGTCACACCTACTATACTATCTCGAATGGGAGATTTGTAAACCAATAAATCCATGAATTTTTTAAGATTGCGTTAGACTTAAGCCTCCTAATTTTTAGACTTTCTTAATAAACAACCCTTGAGTTGTTCAAACGCCAGACTAGCTTTTTTCAACCTGCCAAAACTGTTAACCATGAACCAAGTATCCGACAAGGCGGCTGCATGTCCTTAATAGCACTTGCCGTATCGGTTTGTCGATAGGGGGAGAATTACCACTGAGACGAGAGGGTTCCTCTATCTCCAGACGTAAACGTTGCAAACTTAAAATAAACTTAACACAATGAAATTATTCTTTTAATATTGATAGGCGATGACGACCACAGACGAACTAAAATCCCGACCCTTACCTCCCGGTGATTTCGGTTTACCGTTGATTGGGGAAACCATCCAGTTTTTCCGTGATCCCGACTTTGCCCAGAAGCGTCATCAAAAATATGGGTCGATATTCAAGACCAAGTTATTTGGGCGTCCCACGGTGATGATTAGTGGTTCCGAGGCGAATCGCTTTGTCCTCACCCATGAGAACCAGTACTTTACCAGCACCTGGCCCCCCAGCACCAAAATACTCCTGGGACCCACGTCTCTAGCGGTACAGGGCGGTTCAGACCATCTGCAACGACGCAAAATACTCTCCCAAGCCTTTCAACCTAGGGCATTAGCAGGATATTTGACCGCGATGACAGAGATTGCCCAGGGTTATCTACATAAATGGGAGGATCTGGGTACATTTACATGGTATCCAGAATTGAGAGAATTGACCTTTGACATCGCCTGCAAATTGTTGGTTGGTGAAGATTCCGCTTAACCCTCAACGGGCGGAGGATAAATCCAAACCCTTTAGTTATGTTCCCTTTGGCGGTGGGGTGCGCGAATGTTTAGGGCGAGAGTTTGCCAAATTGGAGATGAAATTATTTACCGCATTGTTAGTGCGCGATTATCAGTGGGAACTACTTCCGGAACAGAATCTGGACATGGTTGCAGTACCGACACCCCATCCCCGCGATGGTTTACAGGTTAAGTTTTGGCGGCGAGAGGCTGAAAATTAAGTCTTTGTCACATAGTCACGTAGGGTGGGTTAGGCGGGGCTTAAATTCAGGCGATAATGATTAATGAACTATCCGCCGTAACCCACCGATAAGCTGTCATGCATTTAAATTGGGAATGGGTAGCGAGCAAGATGCTCAATGTAGCGAGCAAGATGCAAAGCCTGCGGCATGGCTTCGCTAAACGCACTACGGCAAGGATTTCGCCATTATTGACATTAAGGTTTAAATGCCGAACAGCTTATTAATTGGGTTCGTTCATAACCTTTTATAAAGGGCGCAAGTCTTTGCGCCCCTACAAACGGCATATATTATTTAAATAAATGCGACGTTGATGTCCAACTCTTCACTGATATAAACCCTACCTAATACGGTTTTTTCCTGTAAATGGTCAAAGGTGGATAAGGTTATGGTTCAACGAATAGAAGAACGATTAGGTACAGCCATTATAGAATATACCCCCAACGCCATTAAGTTCCAGGGTTTATCCCTAGAAACATTACAACAAATTATTGCCGAGGAATATACTCAACTATCGGCACATTTTAATGCCGCTCCCTCAGTTGGTTCATTTATTGAATTTGGACAGCGATGTCAGAGAAATGGAGTGACAGCAACCTTTGATGGAATAGCATTTCCCGATAAAAAAAGTCCCAATTTGGTCGTTGATTCGATAACGGTTATCGGCGTAAAAGACTTAGACTTTGCCGGAGAATTTGTGCGATTTGTTTGGGGGTGCGATGAAATGGAAATTAGTTCGCAAAAGTTGTATGCTTGGTGGGATTAGGAATAAATATTGATTAAATAATACATCCTCAGTGTTAATAGTGGTGGGTTACGGCGGATAACTCATTGAATAGTTATCGTCTTCATGAAAGTCCCGCCTAACCCACCCTACGTGATCCCACAAATTTAAAGTCAAGCGAGACGGGTCAAACCGTTTTGGTGGGCTAGTTCCAAAGCTTGGCGATATTCTTCATTCAGGATGTTGATGATGACCTAAAAAAAAGTCTGCCCAAAAATCAACTTTAATAACGAACTAATCACTAATAAGCGATAAAAGGGATTATTTTGTAGCATATATTACCGTTTTCGAGGTGATTCAGGAGATGATTGGATTATTGCATCAGGGTTCTAGGCGATCGCTCGATTGTTGGGGACACCCATCAGTGTGACTAGACGAGCCTGATACCGTTTAGCAAATATTTGTAAACTTTTAGTGAAAAATATACTTTAACTGGGCAAAATAGAACCGATTATTGCCTCTAAGTCAATAGAACGATGCCAACTTCTCTAAGTACGGCACTAGAACGCTATCAAGCTGCTCTGGAGGGTCTAGACCAGACTGAAGCGGCTGTTGATGTGGAACAAGTGTTGGCGGTATTGAATGCACGGGATACGGTGCAGGTGGCGCTGAAACAGCAGTCTCCTGTTCCGAATAGTCAGTTGCAAAAAGTGATTGAGTTGGATCAGGCGCTGCGGGGAAAGGCGGAAGTGATTGCTAAAGCGGTGAATTACCAAACCGCTGAACAATTCGCCCAATGGCGGGAAAGTGTACACCCATCCCCAGATGCTTGGTGGTGGCGGTTGGAACGTATCGCCCCCCACCATCCGTGGGATCAATTCGATTGGTTGTGGCGCAGTCTAACCATTGCGGGTTGGACGGCGAATCTGAGTTTGTTGGTGAATATTGCGGGTCGCTTTTTTAGTCAGGGTGCAGGATTAGCGGGTGCAGCAGCAGTAATTTTACCGAGTATTTTGGCATTATTGCAGGTGCGAAGTGAATTGACGAAATCGGGTCATGAAGGGTTTAATAAACTGTTGATTCAGCTCAAAATTCCCACTTATTTGCGGGAAGAGGTAATGGCAGGTTCAACCTTACTAATGTCCGTATTTCTGATGGCTTTTTGGTTATCGCTGCCGAATATTTCGCAAGTTTATAACCGTTGGGGACTTGAGCATTATCGACTGAGAAAATTAGGTACGGCGGAACAGGAGTATTTGAGGGCAATTGCTTTGGATGAGAATAATGTAGATGCTTATTATAATTTGGCAAATTTATATGAAGACAGGCAAGACTTGAAAAAGGCAGAGAAATATTACCAGATTGCTGTTGGCGGGGACTTGCCTGAGGCGTATAATAACTTGGCTCGCCTGTATATTCAGAAGCAGAAATATCCGCAAGCGGTGGCGTTATTAACTCAAGGACTGGTGTTAGCCAGTGAACAGCAAAGCTTTCCTGATGTGCGCTATAACCTATTAAAGAATATGGGTTGGATACGGTTTGAGCAAGGCAGATATGAAGAGGCAGAGCAAACCCTAAAAGCGGCGATTGGTATTGCGGAAAATCCAGAAACGGCGCAGTATATTGCTAACCATGCCTCAGCCCATTGTGTTTTAGCTCAGGTACTGGATCACCAAAAACAATCGACAGCTTTAGGACATTGGCAAGAGTGTTGTCAAGGAGGGTTCCGACTCAATAGCGATGAGGATACCTGGTTGCATTTGGCTAACCAAAAATTGAAAAAGGCAGGGAAAGAATGCAGCAATACTGGAATTTGAAAAAGTTACCGATTTTTCACAGGAAAGACATTTGGGGAACGTTAACCCACGTTGTCGTTTTAAGTTTATTGCTAATCGGTGGAGCCACGCCAGCGCTAAGTCAGAGAACGAGTCTCAATATTTTATCTGAGGTGAAAGGTGATGTCAGAATTAAACGAGCAGGACGGCGGAACTACCAGCGAGCTTATGGCGGTGAATTCCTGAATTCCTCCGATAGGTTGCAATTAGGACGAGGTGCAACTGTGAAAGTACTTTGTTCTAACTTGTTCATTTGGAATCTTCGGGCTAAAGGAGAATTTCCGGTTTCCCGTGGTTGTCCAGTTCCTGAAAGACCTGATATTATATTCCCTAAGAATCGCAGGCGTACTCGCACTTCATCTGATCTGACAATTCCTTATATTATTAGTCCTCGCAATACAGCTATTTTAAATGAGCAACCAATACTGCGCTGGAATGCCGTTGAAGGCGCAACATCTTATCAGGTGCAAGTCAGGGGATCACAAGTTAATTGGATAACCGAGGTGAATCAACCCCAAGTGGTTTATTCTGGAGAGCAACCCTTTCAACCGGGGAGTCGCTATTGGGTGATTGTTACGGCGGATAATGGAACGTCTTCGCTGGAGGAACTTCCGGCTGGATTTACAGTGTTGGGTGAAGAGGAGGCTCAAGAGATTCGGGCGAAGATTGACCAATTGCAGCAACAGCCGTTAAATGATGAGTCAAAAGCGATCGCACTTGCTCATTTGTATCGAAGTTATGATTTAAATGCGGCGGCGATTGAGGTGTTGGAGGGATTGGTTAGTGAAGGGAACCAAACCACAGCCGTTTACCAGCTTTTAGGCAGTATCTATGACCAAATTGGCTTAATTCGGTTAGCTGAGGAACAGTACGAGATGGCACTGGAGCAAGCTAAGGCAGAGGATAATATTGAAGCTCAAGGGATGCTCCAATCTAGTTTAGCTGAGGTGAAGGAAGCACTAGACGAATTACCGCCAGCCTTTGAGTTGTTTCAGGCGGCTCAAGCGAATTATCGTACTTTGGGGGATGAGGAACAAGTTCAGCAACTTCAGCAGAAGTTAGATGCGTTGGAACAGAGGCTGTCGGTTGCTGTTCCTGAGGTTCATCGCGATCAAGACGTAACCTTCTTCTGTGGTACGAGTGAGGGAGTTCCAGCAACCCTTGCTCGTACTTCACAGGGAGTAGTGCCGATGATTCTGTGGAATTCTCCAGATATCAATACATCAGGTTCGACGGCTGCGGAACTGTGCCAGGATGTTTCGCAAAAACTCCAGACTTCTTACCAAAATGGTGAGTTCAACTACATCAGCACTCGCCGAGTGGATGGGCAAACCGTAGCCTGTCTTGTTGAGAATGAGGTAGGAGGTTGCCGGGAATCGTTATTTGCGCTCATGGATGGAAGTAGTCATCCTAGAAACAATCCTAGAGCGGCGCTACAGCGGATTATGCGTATTCGTGTTCCTCTGACAGGACCAATTCCGGAACCGCTACCTCCTATTCTCATCAATCTGGAGCGGTATCTCAATAGTGAGTATCCTAGTCTCACACCAATTCGCAGACGCATTCCAATGCCTCAATCTGAGTCGTTTGAGCGTTAAATCAGCGTCAAAATAAGGGTTAATTTTAGATTAGGGATGGGAATGGAATGTGGCAGAATTTCTCCTCTGGACTATCGGCAGCATTGATGGGTGCAGCCATTGTGGTGGTGCAACCACAAATTGTTACAGCACAAGTCGATGAACAGGCGCAAGCGATCGCGAGTTTCGCCAGAAATACCACTGTGGTAATCAACGGTCAAAATCCGGGTTCTGGGGTGATTATTTCCAGACAAGGCAATACCTACTATGTGCTTACCGCAAAGCACGTTGTTAACATTCCAGATGAATATGAAATTGTCACCTCCGATGGCGTTAAATATCCCCTAGACTATGGCACGGTTAAAAAATTACCAGGATTAGATTTAGCGCTAGTGCAGTTTACCAGTGATAAACACTATCCAATTGCCCTAGTGGGAGATTCTGACACCGCAATTGAGGGAGGAACGGTTTACATCTCCGGTTGGCCCCATCCGGGACGCGCCATCACTCAACGTATCTTTCAGATTACCTCAGGGAAGATATCGGGGCGTCCTCTAGAGTCGTTAGAGAATGGGTATGACTTGGTATATACCAATATCACCCGTTCTGGCATGAGTGGTGGTCCGATATGGGATGCTCAAGGACGGGTTATTGGTATTCATGGACAGGCGGAGGGAGAACAGATTATTAATCCAGATGGGAATACAATTCCTGTGAAATCGGGATTTAATTTAGGTATTCCCATAAACATATTTTTAAAACATTCTTCCAAAAATGACAGTAGATTACTTTACTTGCAAGATAATTTTTCTATTAGTGACACTATTTTATCTGACAAAAGATGCCCCAAAGAAAGAGCCTCTTCAATTCAAGTATTTTTCAATTCTGATTATCAACTAATAGCCATGTATGCTGTAGATGGTATCATCCATCTGTGCAATATGACGACTGGTCAAGAAATACAAACTTTTGAAGAATATTATTATCGTTCTCACCAGGGAGGTTTAGGTTTAAGTTTAAGCCCAGATGGTAAAACCCTTGTCAGTGTTGGTAGAGAGGATGTTGTAAGTAGTGGTAGAGACGACAGACGTATCACAAGTATCAAAATTTGGAACGTTAACACCGGACAATTGCGGCATACCCTTACCCGCAATGACGGATTCAGTCGCCATGTCCTTTTCATTAGCCGGGATAGCAAAACATTAGCTAGTAACCATGGCACAATGATCAAAATTTGGGATCTTAGTACTGGCAAATTACTGCATGAGATTGATCAAGGGGATACGGTTACGGGACTTAGCCTTAGCCCAGATAGTCAGATTCTCCGCAGTGCATCTGTTAGCGGACGTATCAAAATCTGGAATTTAGCTACAGGGAAATTATTGAATACTTTGCCTTGGCAATTGCCTGTTTCTGCTACTGCATTCAGTCCTAGTACACCAATTTTAGCCGTTGGTACTTTGAGTTCTACAGATCTGGGAAATGATAATTCTCCTTCCAGCAATGCTGCTGACGCTACGCTTAAGATTTGGAACTGGAAAACTGGCGAATTACTGTGGACTTTGGCAGAGAATTCTCAAACGATTGATTCCCTTGCTATTGATCCAAGTGGGCAAATGCTTGCTAGTACAAGCGAAAAGGAGATAAAAATTTGGAGTTTACACACGGGACAACTGCTGCGTACTCTAGATGCTGGCAAACCTGTAAAGGCAATAGGTTTTAGTGCAGATAGTCAAACGCTGTTCAGTACTGATCTATACGATCTTCAGATCTGGCAGGTAGCAAAACATTAACTTGAACTTTTTTGTGTACTGAGGGTAAAAGATGTCTGAGAATTTTTTCTCTGGATTATTAGCAGCGTTGGTGAGTGCAGCAATTGTAGTGGTGCAACCACAAATTGCAATACCGCAAACAGTGGATGAACAAGCGATCGCATCTCTTGCCAAAGACGTCACCGTGGTAATCAATGGTCAAAATCCCGGTTCTGGCGTGATTGTTTCTAGGGATGGTAACACCTACTACGTCCTCACTGCCAAACACGTTGTCGCCACTCAAGATGAATATGAAATTGTCACGTCTGATGGCACTAAATATCCCCTCAACTACAGCAGTGTCAAAAAATTACCTGGAGTAGACTTAGCGCTGGTAGCGTTTACCAGCAACAAAAACTATCCTCTGGCTTTACTAGGGGATTCAGAAGCTACTACCGAAGGCGCTACAGTTTATATTTCTGGTTGGCCCCATCCAGGACGTGCCATTACTCAACGTATCTATCAAATCACTAAAGGGAGTATTTCTGGTCGTCCATTGGAATCTTTAGAAAACGGCTATGGCTTAGTTTATACCAACATAACCCGTTCTGGCATGAGTGGGAGTCCGATATGGGATACTCAAGGACGGGTTATTGGCATTCATGGACAGGCGGAGGGGGAACAGATTATTAATCCAGATGGGAATACAATTGCTGTGAAATCGGGATTTAACTTGGGTATTCCCATCAACACATTTTTGAAACTCTCTTCCCACAATGGTATTGACTTATCTTATTTGCAGGATAACTTTTCTCTCATCGATACTATAGTGTTTAAAGAACCCTGCTCAAAAGCAGACGTACATAGGTATTATGGGTATTATTTAAACGTTAGTCCTGATTATCAAATGATTGCTATTGTTCGTATAACAGATATTGATCGCAACAGTCAACGTGAAATCAGTTTGTGCAGTACAAAAACTGGTAAAGAACTGCGAACTCTAGAAGGGCATTCTTATCGAACTGAATCACTTGTTTTCAGCCCAGATGGTCAAATATTGATAAGTAAGGGTATAGACGACAGAGACAGAAGCAGCACAAGCATCAAAATCTGGAACGTCAACACAGGGCAATTGCTACGTACCCTTACCAGCTATGAGTATACTGGTCGTGTTTTCATTAGCTCCAACAGTAATATTTTAGCCAGTATCCATGATTACAAAATAGTTAGAATTTGGAACCTCAATACTGGCAAATTGCTGCACGAGGTTGATCATGAGGAGCAAGTTACCACGGTTGCCATTAGCCCGGATAGCCAGATTTTTGTCAGTGGCAGTTCATTCGGAACTCTCAAAATTTGGAACTTAAGTACAGGCGAATTGCTGCGTACCTTATCTGGACAAGGGGTTATTAACGTTATCGAATTCAGCCCGGATAATCCGATTCTCATCAGTGGAAGTTGGAGTTCTAGAGACAGTATTGGTTCTCCCGAAAGCACTGTTGATGATGCTACGCTCCAAATGTGGAACTGGCAAACGGGTGAGTTACTGGGGACTTTAATAGAAAATTATGGAACTATTGATTCTCTTGCTCTTGAACCATACGGACAACTTCTTGCCAGTACCAGTAAAAACGAGATCAAAATTTGGAATTTACAGACGGGGCAACTGTTGCGTACTTTGGAGGCTAATGGAATTTTCTTGTCAGTAGCGTTCAGTGGAGATGGTCAAACGCTGTTCAGTACTGATCTATACGATCTTCAGATCTGGCAGGTAGCAATACCTTAATTTTAACGTTCTTGTGTACTGAGGATAAAAGATGTCTCAGAATTTTTTCTATGGATTATCAGCAGCGTTGATTGGTTCATCAGCAATTGTGGTGGTGCAACCGCAAATTGCAATACCGCAAACAGTGGATGAACAAGCCCAAGCGATCGCGAGTTTCGCTAGAAATACCACCGTGGTAATCAACGGTCAAAATCCGGGTTCTGGCGTGATTGTTTCCAGAGATGGTAACACCTACTACGTCCTCACTGCCAAGCACGTTGTCGCCACCCAAGATGAATATGAAATTGTCACCTCCGATGGTGTTAAATATTCCCTAGACTATGGCATGGTTAAAAAATTACCGGGATTAGACTTAGCGCTAGTGCAGTTTACCAGTGACAAACATTATCCAATTGCCCTAGTGGGAGATTCTGACACCGCCACTGAGGGAGGAACCGTTTATATCTCCGGTTGGCCCCATCCGGGACGTGCTATTACTCAACGTATCTTTCAGATTACCTCAGGTAAGATATCCGGGCGTCCACTGGAATCTTTAGACAACGGCTATGATTTGGTTTACACCAATATCACCCGTTCCGGCATGAGTGGGGGTTGGAAGTGATGGTATCCGTTTGTGTCATAGAATCACTGGTCAAGACCTGCAAGTTCTCCCAGGAAATTATCGTAGTGTTCGCTCTCTCTTGTTCAGCCCCGATAGTCAAACATTAGCAAGTATCGGTGACGATGACGGAAATATCGCTACCATCAAAATTTGGAATGCCAACACGGGGCAGTTGCAGCATAGCTTCACTACGGATAATCTAATTCCCCCTTACAGGTCTGCCTTTAGCCCAGATGGTAAGATATTCGCCAGTGGGCATGGCACAACAATCCAAGTTTGGAACCTTACTACTGGCAAATTGCTGCATAAGTTAGAGGATAATAATGATGCCGACATTTCCAACATTTTGGCGCTGGCGATTAGCCCAGATAGTCAAATTATCGCAACTGGACATTTGGGCGGAGGAATCAAAATTTGGAACTTGCGGACAGGAAAATTGCTGCGTACTCTTGCCGGACATTCAACACCTGTTAATAAACTGACGTTCAGCCCCTTTGGGCAAATTCTTGTCAGTGGCGGTTCAAGTTATACAGATATTTATGTCAATGGTTTTCCTCAAAGTAATGTTGAGGATGCTAGTCTCAAAATGTGGAATTGGCAAACTGGTGAGTTAGTGAGAACTTTAATCGACAATTATGAAAGCATTACAGCTCTTGCCATTGAGCCCTACGGGCAAATTCTTGCCAGTGGCAGTCAGAACGAAATCAAAATCTGGAATTTACACACGGGGCAATTGCTGCGAACTATGGATGTGGATGATGTAGGTTCACTAACATTCAGTGCTGATGGTCAAACGCTTTTCGTTGACAATTTTAATTACAATACTCATGTTTACGAGACTCAGGTTTGGCAGTTGGCAACTCCTTAATTTTATTGTGTGTTTGAGGAGGTAAAATATATTATAATTGTTTATTATTTTAAGTGACAAACAAAATTAAAATAAACTCAAACAAAATTCTGTCGTTAAAAACCTTGAAATGTAGGAATTAAATTAAATGTGGCACAAGACTTATTCTGGATTATCAGCAGCGTTGATTGGTTCATCAGCCATTGTGATGGTACAACCACAGGTAGCGGTTTCGCAAACCTTGGATGAACAGGCGATCGCATCTCTTGCCAAAGAGGTAACTGTAATCATCAATGGTCAGAATCCTGGTTCAGGAGTACTGATTGCCAAACAGGGAAACACTTACTACGTCCTCACCGCCAACCATGTCGTGCCTACCCCAGATGAATATGAAATTATTACCTTCGATGGTACAAAACATACCCTGGATTATGACACAGTAAAGAAACTCCCAGACGTAGACCTCGCAGTCGTACAATTTACCAGTAATCAAAGCTACCGAGTTGCACAACTCGGTAATTCTGATACAGTAGTCGAGGGTGCAACAATCTATATTTCTGGTTGGCCCCATCCGGGAGAAGCAATTACTCAACGCATCTTTCAAATTACATCAGGGAAAATCTCTGGGCGATCGCAGAGTTCTTTAGAGGATGGCTATGCTTTGGTTTACACCAATGTCAAACAATGGGAGATAACTGTAGGGTTAAGCTTTTGGCTATCTCTCCAGATAGCCAGACGATTGCCACTCATTGCGCTAACGCATACAAATACATTTATCTGTGGAATCTTGCTACTGGCAAAGTAATTCGCCGATTCTCTATTCCCTCAGAAGATTTTACGATGAACTCAATAGCGATCAGTCCGAATAATCAGATCCTTGCCAGTGTCTACCGCGATTACCCAGATAAGATTTATTTATGGAATATTAGCAATGGCAGCTTAACTCACACTTTCACAAGAAACAGAGCTTCTTATGTTTCAATAGCGTTCAGCCCGGATAGTAAGATCCTTGCCAGTGGTACTGGTAACGGAACTGTAGAGTTATGGGATGTTAGCACTGGACAGCAAATCCGCACCTTGAGGCATTTTGAGGTGAAAGAAGATCCAAATGATGGATCTTCTGTTAGTTCTGTTGTATTTAGCCCGGACGGTGAGACCATCGCTAGTAGTGGAATCTTCTACAGAGATTTTAATGAACCGCAGGGGGGAACCGTGAAATTGTGGGATGTAAGTACTGGTAAGGAACTCCACACCTTTACTATTGATTATCAAATTTACTCTATTGATATTGCTATCAGTCCGGACGGTCAGACTCTTGGTATTGCGAGTTCCGACGGAACTATCAAACTGTATTCCGACGGAACTATCAAACTGTATAACCTAGCATCCCAGCAGGAAAAGTATACCCTCAAAGTTAACTACTGGCCAGCTTTCTTTGCCTTCGGTCTAGATAATACACTCTTTGTTAGTGGGGGTTATTTAAATAATAATACGCTCACGCTATCAGTTATCGATGCTAACGAAGATTTACTGAGTATTACACTCGTCGATCCTGATTTTAGTAACTTAACTGTCACCCCAGATGGTCAGTTTTTGGTTAGTGGCTCTGACCAGATCAATAGTGGCTCTGACCAAATCAGGTTATGGCGGATACCAAAATTTTAATTAAATAAAATATGGATAAACACTTTTTTGGGAGAACTTAACTGGTGTATTCTTACTTGCTACGTCTTCAACTTATTACGACCATCCTGCTTTTATCCATACCTTTAGCTGGTCTACATTTAACCGCCTCAGCACAAACCCCAGAAACGACTAATTCTGTCCCAACGCAAGACCAAAAGGCTGAAGCTGACCAACTCTTTCAACAAGGCGTCGAACAATTTCGTTCCGGGTCATTTCCAGCCGCCCTGGAAACCTATCAAAACGTGCTGAAAATTCGTTTAACTCTCAATGACCAAGCCGGGATTGCCGAAACCCTGGATAATATTGGAGAAACTTACACCCAATTAAGCAACTATAACCAAGCCTGGGACGCCTTAGAACAAGCGTTAACCATTCGCCAAGAACTTGATGATCAAGCAGGGATTGGAGAAACCCTAAATAACATGGGTTATGTTCATCGCTTATTAAGCGATTATCCCCAAGCCTTAACCCTACACCAACAAGCATTAGCGATCGCCCAAACAATCAGTAACCGCGCCATTGAAGCAGAAGCCTTACACAATATCGCCGCAATTGACGCCGCTCAAGGTGAGTATGACTCAGCCTTAGAACTATACCAACAAGCATTAGCCATTCGCCAGGAAGTCGGTGACAAGCGAGACGAAGGACGCACAGTTAATAATATCGCTGGAGTTTACTACAACTTAGGAGATTATCAACAAGCGCTCAACTACTATCAGCAGGCGTTAGCCATGCGCCAAACCCTAAATGATAAAGCCGGAATTGGACGTATTCTCAGCAATATGGGATTAGTTTATCGTCAGTTCGGTCAGGATCAGCAAGCCTTAGCATCTTATCAGCAAGCCTTAGCCATTCTCAAAGACATAAACGATCGCGCCAGTATTGGCAGTACACTAAACAACCTGGGTACAGTTCATGAGAATCTCGGTCAATATGAGGACGCCTTAACCGCTTACCAAGAAGCCTTAACCATTGCTCAAGACATTAACAATCAAGCAGGTGAAGCCAACGCCCTGGAAAATATAGGCGGAATTTACTACAGTCGGGGACAATATCCCCAGGCTCTGAACTTCTATCAACAAGCGCTGACAATTCGACAAGGGATTAATGACAAAGCAGGTGTTGGTAACACTCTAAATAATATCGGCGGTGTCTACTATGATTTAGGTCAGTATTCCCAAGCCCTAAATATCTTACAACAAGCCTTAACCATTCGCCAAGAAACTGGCGACAAAGCGGGAGAAGGAAACAGTCTCAGAAGCCTGGGCATTGTCTACGAACGCCTCAACCAATATCCTCAAGCCTTAGCCACTTATGAACAGGCGTTGACAATTGCTAGAACAATTCAAGATAAAGCCAGTGAAGCAAAAGCACTGGATCACATTGGTGGTGTTTATAGTCGTATGGGTCTACAGTCCCAAGCCTTCGATTTCTATCAACAAGCCCTAGAAATTAGCCGAGACATTGGCGACAAAGCGGGAGAAGGTCGCATCTTGAACAGTCTTGCCAGCGCTTATGCCACTACAGGTAAGAATGCCCAAGCCCTAGCCCTTTTACAACCCGCCCTCGACATTTTCCGAGAAATTGGCGATCGCCCCGGACAACGAATTGCCCTGAGTAATATTGCCACTCTCTTTGAACAACAAAACCAACCGGAACTGGCGGTTCTCTTCTACAAAGAAGCCGTTAATGTCACCGAAACCATCCGCCAAAACCTGCAAACCCTAACCCTTGACGACCAAAAAACCTATACTGAAACCGTTGCTGATCCCTATCGCGCTTTAGCCAATCTCTTACTCTCCCAAGGACGCATCTTAGAAGCACAACAAGTCTTAGAACTGCTGAAAGTCCAAGAATTACGCCAATTTACTAAAAACACTCGTGCTGGCGGTGAAACCTCCGGTATTGCCACCACTCCCACCGAAACCGAACTCTTGCAAATTCATCGTACCTTAATTGCCCTAGGACGGAAAATTGAGGACTGTCAACAACGCCAATGTGAGGAAAAAAGCCAACTCATCAACCAGCGTCAAGCCATTACTCAACAGTTTGAAGCAACCATCCAATCCCTAGAAACAGAAATTCGCGATCGCCTGGACAAAGATATCGCCTTTCTTGACCCCGAACTCTTAGGCGACAACGCCGAAAAAATTCTCTCATCCCAACCGGGAACCGTGATCATTTATCCGTTAGTCCTAGAAGACAAACTGTGGATTTTATGGGCGGCTGCGGGTGGAATTTTGCAAAGTATCGAAGTCCCCCAAGTCGGAGTGGCACAACTCAGCGACACCGTCTTTCAATTTCGCCTTCTTTTGCAAGACACAGGCGCGAATCGGGCTGAACTCAAAGCCACGGCTGAGAAACTCTACAACTGGTTAATTCCCGAATCCTTACAACAGGAACTCCAAGACAACCAAATTGACAACTTAGTCTTTGCTCTCGACCACGTTACCCGCTATATTCCCATGAGTGCGCTATTTGATGGGGAAACCTATCTAATCGAGCGTTACACCATCTCCACGATTATCTCAGCCAATGTCACCAATTTACGCGATCGCCTGCCTCCTGGAACCGACAATACCTTTGTTCTGGGACTAGGACTGTCCCAACCTGTGCTAGGTTTTCGCTCCCTCCCTAATGTACCCGAAGAATTGGATGCGATCGTGCGTCAATCTGCTACCGATCCCAAAGGCATTTATCCCGGCTTGGAATTCCTCAACGACGCCTTCAACTACAAAGCCTTAAAAGATAACTTAGCCAATCATTTAATCCTTCATATTGCCACCCATAGTAATTTCGTTCCTGGCAATGCTTATAATTCTTACTTAGTTCTCGGTGACGGCGACAAGCTATCCATTCCTGATATTCAAAACTTACAGAATTTAGGCAACATTCATTTAGTGGTTTTATCAGCTTGTGAAACTGCCCTGGGTGGTTCCGGAACCGACGGGACTGAAATTGCGGGTCTTAGCTATTATTTTATCAACGGCGGTGCTCAGGCAGTCATGGCGTCCTTGTGGCCCGTCGATGATCAGAGTACGCGCCTGTTAATGGAACAGTTCTACAACAACTTAGCTAAAGGTACACCTGAATCTCCAATTACCAAAGCCCAAGCCCTGCGTCAAGCCCAATTAAGTTTGTTGCGGGGTGATGTACCCATGGGTTCAAGTCAGAATACTGCTTCTACGTTTTCCGATCCCTACTACTGGGCACCTTTTATCTTGATTGGCAATAATTTATAAGCTGAGTTCGACCTAAACGCGATTTCAACAGCAATAGATCGGGGTTAAGTTGTTCGGCATTTAAACTGAAGTTCCCCCCATCCCGATTGAGGATAGAAGCCGAAACCCCGACTATATAAGCATTTCAAACAATTACTCTTCTCAATTTGTACCCATGTATATTTAAGATTTTCTTAATACTCTTGGGAGAAAAATTATGAGATAATTGTAGTCATGTACATCGAACGTGTTCCTTGCCAGAAATTCCCCACCCGCCGTATTACTTCGTGAGTCCTATCGCGAAGGCAAGAAAGTGCGTAAACGTACCCTAGCGAACCTGTCTAAATTGCCGGATGAGGCGGTAGACGGTTTAAAGATTCTCCTCAAAGGTGGCAAAGCGATTGAAGACATAGAGGAGGCGTTTAACATAGTCCGTTCTCGCCCTCACGGTCACGTCGCTGCGGTACTAGGAACGATAAAGAAAATAGGATTAGACTCAATCATTAGCGACGAAAACACACGTAACAGACGATTAGTGTTATCGATGATAGCGGCGCGGATTATTGCCCCTAAGTCAAAATTAGCCACAGCCAGAGGATTACAAGAGGCAACTAAACTATCCAGTCTAGGAGAACGATTGGGATTGTCTGGGACGGATGAAGACGAACTCTATTTAGCCATGGACTGGCTCTTGTCTCGGCAAGAGGAGATAGAAAACAGTTTAGCATCTATCCATCTGGTAGAAGGAACATTAGTTCTCTATGATGTCAGTTCAACCTATTTTGAGGGAAAAAATTGTCCTCTGGCACAATTTGGATATAATAGAGACAAGAAAAAAGGGAAACCGCGAAGAGTTATTACAAGCCACTGAGCAGAAATTAGATAAAATAGTCAGCGCCACATCGCGGCAAAGATGTCCCTTAAAAGGTGAAGCTGAAATTGGACTAAAAGTGGGTGAAGTCATCAACAAGTATGGTGTGGCTAAACATTTCAAAATCCAAATCACTCCCGATAGCTTCTCTTACCAAAGAAACCGAGAAAGTATCGAGGAAGAAGCGACATTGGATGGCTTATATGTGGTGAGAAGTTCCGTACCCGAAGAAACATTGAACGCCGAAGATACCGTAAAAGCCTATAAGAGTTTATCCAAAGTTGAGCAAGCCTTCCGCAGCTATAAAACCATTGACTTAAAAGTGCGTCCCATCTATCATCGTAACAGCGATAGAGTGAAAGCTCATGTATTCTTATGTATGTTGGCGTATTATGTAGAATGGCATATGCGTCAATGTTTATCACCAATCTTATTTGATGAAGATGATTGGGAAGATTCCCTTGGGTTACGTGAAGGAATTGTTACTCATTCGACGAAGAGCGATTCAGCTTCTGACAAAGCCAAAAAGAAGCGGACAGCCGATAATTTACCTGTACATAGCTTTCAAACCTTGTTAGCTGATTTAGGGACAATTGTTAACAATCGAATTCAATCTAATATCCCAGGTGTAAATTTCGACTTTGACAAGGTAACCGAACCGACTCCTGTACAAAGAAAGGCTTTAGATTTGTTGGGCGTCAGCCTGATATGTACCCAGTGAACCTGAAACTGAAATCGCCCTAAGCCGGGATAGACATACAGTGTAGCGATTTGTCAAAGGGGAACTTCAGTTTAAACCTTAATATCAATAACGGCGAAAGTCTTGTAGTGCGAGCGTCTCGCTCGCTATTTGTATCGCTTTTTATCTATTGATTGAGGCTTATTGCTTCCACCTTCCAGTTAACATCGGTGGGTTACGGCGGATAACTCATTGAATAGTTATCGTCTCCATTAAAGTCCCGCCTAACCCACCCTACACGATCCCACAAATTTAAATTCAAGCGAGACGGGTCAAACCATTTTGGTGAGCTAAGGCGATACCCAGACAACGGGAACGGGAATACTGAGAAAAAATCCCCCAGTTGTCAGTAGTAGGTAACAGCAGCAATGGCTAAGCGATCGCTAAAAGCATCCACTATCGGTATCACCCAGGCAAAACAAGCCTTTGAACGTAAGGGATGGACTCAAGAATACCTCGCCGCCCAGGTGGGTTTAGAAACCCGCCACTCGGTTTGGAAGTTTTTTCGCGGGAAACCGATTGATCGAGCCTATTTTATTGATATCTGTTTTCAATTAGATCTCGATTGGCAAGATATTGCCGATTTTCCGCCAACCTCTGTACTCTCAACCCCAACACTGGAGTGCAATACGCCCAGCCAAATTGATGCTTGGGTGCAACTAATGCGATCGCAACTCCAGGATCACATCCAGGTTCAAGCGGGTATCCTGCAATCCTCCTTTGATGTCACCCAGCCTCTACTCCTGGATCACCTCTATACCCACGTCAAAATCTTACCCCACCTCACCCATCAGCGATGGCTTGAGGTGTCTGACTTACAGGCTTCTCAGCCCAAAGCAGGCGATCGCGTTCGCTTAACTCAACTGAATCAACCCGCCATTCCCGGAATGGAGGCGGTGATGATGCATTCTAAACTCACCCTTCTCGGTAAACCGGGTGCAGGCAAAACCACATTCTTACAATATCTTGCCCTTCAATGCAACGCAGGTCAATTTAAACCAGACTGTATTCCCGTCTTTATCTCCCTGAGACAATTTACCAAACAAGCCCGAACTACTGGTAATTTCAGTCTACTCAATTATCTGAGTACAAAGTGGAAAACTTTTGGCATTTCTCCAGAACAGATAGAACCCTTACTGCAACATGGGAAAGTCCTACTATTACTCGACGGTTTAGATGAAGTCTCCAAAGCCGATACTCCAGAACTCCTGCAACAGATACAACTCTTTGCAGATGAGTATTACCAAAATCAGATTATTATTACCAGTCGCATCGCCGCTCAACAATACCACTTTCGCGGGTTTACTTATGTCGAGTTAGCCGATTTTGACCCCCATCAAATTGAAACCTTTGCCAAAAAATGGTTTACCGCCACTAATAAAAATTATCAGCGCGTCGGATTAGCCAAAGCCACTCAATTCCTGGAACAATTACACCGTCCAGAAAACCAACCGATTCGAGAACTCGTCGTCACCCCAATTTTACTCAGTTTAGTCTGTTCCGTATTTCAGGAACGGGCAACCTTTCCCAGCAAACGCGCCAAACTCTATCAGGCGGGATTAGATATTTTGCTAGTGCGCTGGGATAAAGCCAGAGGAATTCAACGGGATCAAACCTATCGCAACTTACAGCTTTCTGATAAGATCAAACTCCTGAGTCAAATCGCGGCGACGATGTTTGCACAGGGGAACTACTTTTTTGAAAAAAGTGAAGTTCTGCCGATTATTTCCGACTATCTCCAGAATTTCCCCAATGGGAGTCAGGATTTAGAAACCCTATGGTTAACCAGTGAAGGTGTTCTCAAAGCCATTGAGTTACAGCATGGGTTACTCGTGGAACGGGCGCGAGATATTTATTCCTTTTCTCATCTCACGTTTCAGGAATATCTAACCGCCCGAAAAATTGTCGCAACTCAAACCACAGAGGCATTGCAACAGTTAGCTACTCATATCACTGATTCCCAATGGAAGGAAGTCTTTTTGCTCACTGTGAGTCTTTTACCCACGGCGGATCTATTACTCCAGCTAATCAAGGAGGAAATTGATAAGTTAGTTAAGGATGATCGGCAAATAAAGGCTTTTATTGACACCATTGATCAGAAAGTAAATCAGCTGAAATTGGATTGCCACCCTGCTGCATTACGAGCCTTTTACTGGACATTATTTCAGGATCGGGATTTAAACTTAGCGATGTCTCTTGATGCCAAGCTAGCCCAGGAATTACCCAACGATTTAGCCTTAGATTTAACCCTAGCGCGGGCATTGGATTTAACTGAGATGCTGATTAAGAAGCCAATTGTAAAGCAGATTCTCAACCTAGAATTTGCCTTAGATTTTGAGCGAACCTTTCAGTTGGACAAAGCATTCCAGCAGTCTCTCCAGCAAATTAAAGCTCAACTTCCTGATCCCGCCCAAGGAAAAGAAGGGTTACAAGCTTGGTGGCAAGTTAACGGTGAAGCTTGGCTGCAACAGTTTCGTTCTATTATTATTGAGTATCGCGCTATTGGTCAAGATTGGCAGTTTAGTCAAGACCAATGGCAACGATTACAGCAATGTTATCAGGCAAATCAGTTTCTTGTTGATTGTCTCAATAGTGAGGGTCAAGTGAGTGCTGAGGTGAGGGCGGAAATCGAAAATAATGTGTTGATTGTTGATGAGGGAAGTTGTGATTCTTCACGTCCTTCAAGAACATGCCGCGTGAATTTGTAGGGGCGGGCGCGAGGAAATTACGTTTCGCTATTGATGATAATGTTTATTCAAAACCCGCCCTGATTATCTGGGGGGTTTACTGATGAATCACTACTGGCGTTCCCACAGACGCCCAATTATATAACCACTCGGCGTGATCAACTGCTACATTTACACAACCATGACTCATACGAGTACCAAAGTTATTGTGCCAATACGCCCCATGAATAGCATAGCCACCTTGGTAATACATGGTATACGGCACATTAGAGATATCATAACCCGGACCCCGCATGCGATCGCGGCGCAGCTTGGTTTGAATGTTAAAGACACCTGTACGGGTAGGTGTCGCCTGTTTCCCGGTGGAGACAATCACCGCATAGACTTGTTCCCCTCCTTCCCAAGCAATTAACCGTTGATTGCTGAGATTAATTTCAATCCAGCGCTGGTTTGTATTTTGCAGCGCCGCCATTTTGCTGGCAATCTGTTCAGTGTGGGGTGTGGGATGGGCGACAGGTATCTCAAACCCAAACAGGGTTGTAGCTAAGGCGACGCCCGCTAGGAACGTTCCAAAACGGCGTCCCCAAGGGGCAAATTTGATGCTTTTCATGGAAACTTGGGAGATGACACAATGATCCTCTTACTTCTATTTTATGGATCACCGCTAAATTGGGATCGAAGTTTTTTCGCCCGTTGGGTAATTCCGTGCCAATCCCCAGACGCGATGAGGGATGTGGGGAACAAGTCTCCCGCCAACCCGACCGCGATCGCACCGACTGTGATAAAGTCTTTAGCATTGGCGAAGGTGACGCCGCCTGTAGGAATCAGGGGAATATGACCCAAAGGTCCTTGTAAGGCTTTAATATAACTAACACCGCCCACCGCCTGAATCGGAAACACCTTAACGCAACTAGCCCCCGCATCCCAAGCGGTCACAATTTCACTGGGAGAAAGTGCGCCAGGAACAATGGGAACTCCCGCATTAACAGCCGTATTAATTAGAGTGATATTGGTATGAGGGGTAAACAGAAACTCAGCCCCCGCCTCAATTGCTTGGTGTACCTGTTCCAAGTTTAGTAATGTTCCTGTACCAATCGTACAATCTGGTAACGCTTGGCGCAGATGACGAATTAAATCAGCAGCCGCATCTGTATTCCAGGTAATCTCAATTAACTTTATTCCCCCGGCGGCTACCGCCTGCGCCATTTGACGTCCTAAGGATTGGTCAGACGTCCGAATCACGGCAATGGTACGATACTCTTGCAGAAGAGTCAACCAAGATTGATTTGATATACTCACAACGTTATACTTACTGATGTCATTTAGCTTAAATCAAATGTCACGCTCCTTAAGCGGAATGGTAGTAAACTTGGGCATCAGGAAATAAATTCCCTGCTCAAAGTTCAAGTAAGCTAAAGCTTACTAAGTAAGTATTACAACCCCCCGCATTTCTCACAAGTTTTGCTATCTGAGTCGTCGAAACCTTTACCTGGAGTAGGTTTCGAGCATTTTTGTGAAAGCCTTATTCTACGGTTAATCCAGGGTGTATGAGCCTTTGGGCAATTGTGGTGAGAAATCCGGGAACCCGTTTTAACGGGTTTTAGCTTTTAGCCCGAACTTTAGTTCAGGGCTTTAGCTAAGTAAGTAAGTAGGTGGACACAATTAAAGTGAACGGTTGAGATTAGGGAACAGGGAACAGGGAACAGGGAACAGTAAGGGTTTGAGGGCAATTTGCAAAACTTAACACAGTACCGTTTTCTTTTGTCCGACTACTTATTACTACTAA
>NZ_JAVJTO010000001.1:0-3398 GCF_040220235.1 Coleofasciculus sp. B1-GNL1-01 | reverse complement strand
ATAAAAAAGCCCGACGTAACGCACCAAATTTACACGGAGAGAATCAAGCCGGTGTCGGTGTTTTCCCCAAACGCGATCGCTCCTTCTTCCCTAGAGGCGATGCCCTTTCCCTCCCAGTTGACGCCAATCCCTGATCAAAAGAGCGATCGCCTAAAACACACCTCCATTTTGAGACAGGGCGGGTTTTGTTGAAATGTTATCACAAACGTTAAAATTAAACGACTAAACCCGCCCCTACAAATACCTGGACTTCCACGCGATCGATCGCGCCTCCTCTATTCCCAGAATGCGATCGCGAAGCGCTGCTGCCTACAGCAGATCGCGTCTTTTCCCCAGATAGCCCATTAAACAACCTTTGCAATCGCTTTAATTCTCCTCATCCTCAGAAAAAACTTCGTCTAAGTCTCTGTAACCACTCAACACCCGTTCCACTTGGATACCATTTTCAATCGGGCGGTAAAAAATGACATATTTATCCACAGGTAAACTACGTAAACTAGGAGCGAGTTCCTTACGAGAACGCCCCATTTCTGGAAAATCCGCTAATAAACGGCATTTTTCCTCAAAAGCATCAAGAAAACGACTAGCTGCACTTAAACTAAACTGTGCCATATAGTTTTTTATTTGCCTTAAATCTTGCCGAGCTGGCGCACTAAAAATATATTTGCCTATTATGCACCCTGTTCTGACTGCCGAATTTCTTGTCTCAGTTCTCTAATCACTTCTTCTCCATCAAATATATCTCCTTGATCTGAATGTTCAATGCCAATAGCAATTTCCTTTCTGAGTTCCTCTAATCGCAGTAAACGTTCCATCTCGCGTTCCTCTAGCAATCGTAACGCCGCCTGAATAACTTCACTAGGGGATGAATACCTACCCTTTTTGACGGTTGAATCAATAAATTGCTCGAGTTCAGGTGTCAAAGATATGTTCATCGATTAAACTGTCCGAAAATGAGACGATAAATACTATTTTGACATGGAATCAACGCCTTGGGGATGTTGGTAAATCCTGAGCATATTCTTCAGCAATGTCCGGATATCCATCTCGCAAGGGTTTAACCATTAATTCAGCCAGCACCAAATCAGAGGCAACCCCCTGGCACTTCCCTTGCTCAATCATCTCCAAAACTTTCCGAGCTAGTTCGCCAAACTCTGGATTTCCTTCTAAAACATAAATGAAAATCACACTGTCGAGAGCGATCGCAACCCCATCAAGGTCATCTAATCGCGCCATGACTCCCGTTCCCCACGAATATAGGCAACAGCATCCACTCCCCGCCAGAGATGTTGATGCTTGGCAAACAGGCGCGATGTGTAACTGGGAACGGGCATCATCACCACAGCACCATCCACAACTTTGATTTCTAAGGCATCTCCCGGCTTCAGCTTTAATGCTTCTCGAATCGTTACCGGAATCTCAATTTCATAGTTGCTACTCACTTGAGCCACAGTCATCTGCGAAACCTGAATCATTTGATTTCAATCATAATAGCAATTTGTATGGGTTGGTTAACGTGTTGAAAAGTTATCACAAACATATAACCGCTCAAAAAACACCGTTTGACACCGCCAATTGAATAAAGGGCGACCTGATCAAATTAAGCGGACACCCTTGGTAATTAATGCAAGCGGGTCGCCCCTACAGCAGCATCAAAGGTGATAGTCTACCAAGAGCGATCGCCTTTCTCAAATAAATTCAACGTGGTTGTGCATATCTAATGGTTCAAGTACCTCTGAAATCAGAATCAATCCTCGCACAATCTCACCAATTGACCGACTATTTTGGTGACAGTAAGCAATACCATAATGTTCTAAACCACGTTGATGAAGGATTAAAAAATCTTCATCATGGGTAAATATTACTCGCTCTTGAGCAATCGCGAAAGTCAATTGTTCTTCATCGGCTGCACCTAAAAGTCCTACTTCAGGTGTCGTCGTGACATCAATACCCCGTTGTTTCAACCCTTGAGCAATTGCCCGATCAACTTGTTCATCCAAGTGCCACCTGATCTTTTTCAAAACTCTATCCTCTTAATTTTTGCTGCACTTTGGAAGGAGTTTTCGCTTGCAATTCACGCACCAAAATTTTGCCCTCTCGCATTTGTTGTTGTATGTCTTCAATATGATCATGGTAATAAGCCAAAGCCGCGTATACGTCTGACAACGTAATCGTAGGATATCGAGACACAATTTCATCAGGAGACATCCCCTTATGTTCATGCCAAATAACGACATCTTGAACCCGAATCCGATGTCCAGCAATACGCGGCTTCCCACCACACACTCCTGGTGTGATTTCAATATGTTCAGAAATTACTGCCACCATAGACTATCTCCAAGGTTAACCTGAGCCTTTTACTTAGCTTATCGAAAGCCATCTCTAGTCACCAACTGTTGGGATTACCTGACCCTAGGGCGATGGCGTTTGGGGTATAGGGTCCGATTGTGATCGCTCCTTCTTCCCTAGAGACGATCGCCTTCTCCCTCCCAGTTGGCGTCAATCCCTGATCAAAAGAGCGATCGCCTAAAACACACCTCCATTTTGAATCAGGGCGGGTTTTGTTAAAATGTTATCACAAACATCAAAATTAAACGACTAAACCCGCCCCGACAAATACCTGGACTCCCACGCGATCGCACCTCCTCTATCCCCAGCGTGCGATCGCCTACAATGGGATAAATATCTGAAACACAAGGTACAAAAAAATTCAATGACATCTGTATCTATTGAACTTCCAACAACTGCATTCTCTGCGCTTCGGAAAAATCCCGATGAATTTGTTCAAGAAATGCGAATAGCTGCCGCCGTTAAATGGTACGAACTGGGTCAAATATCTCAAGGCAAAGCCGCAGAAATTGCCGGAATCAGCCGCGCTGACTTTATTAAGGCATTGTTTCGTTACCAAGTAGACTTCATGCAATACACGGCTGAGGAGTTGGCAGAGGAAATGGCAAATGTTGATTAAGCTAGTTGTGATCAACGCTTCACCTCTGATTGTCCTATTTAAAAGTCAACAAGCTGACTTACTGCCTCAACTTTTCTCAGAAATTTTTGTGCCAGCAGGTGTCTGGGATGAAGTTACAGTAACAAGTCAAAACGATGCAGCTTCTCAGCAATTATCTAGCGTAACCTGGGCGCAACGAGTAGAAAGTGGAGAGATCCCACCAGAAGTAGCTGCCTGGGATTTGGGAAAAGGAGAATCGGAAGTATTAAGCTTGGCGCTAAAGGATTCCAATTTAGCGGCGATTATTGACGATAGAGCAGCACGTCGCTGTAGTCAAGCTTTAAGTATTATTACAATAGGGACAGGTCGCTTAATTATCCTAGCCAAACAACGAGGATTAATTCCTTCAGTATCTCCCAGAATTCAAGCATTACAAGATGCTGGTTTGTGG